>DASVWD010000274.1 GCA_036389795.1 Longimicrobium sp. | reverse complement strand
AGTGCGAAAGTGGGCCGTGTGCCTAAACAGAGTTGACGGCCCTGGGAATCACCACAGTGGTGAGCAGTTCGCGCATGCTCCAGATGTGGTCAGTTAGTCCGGCCGCCATCGCAGGCGAGCGCTGATCCCACCGCCGGCCTGGCGTGCTGCTCGCCACGCGCAGACTGCGATGCGGCCGGGCCCAGTTATAGACCGCGTCTTCCCACGCGCAGGAGGCCTCCAGGTAATTCGCCTCCTTCGAGAAGGAGAGCGTCTTGCGCACAAGCCGGCCATTCATCTGCCGCGAGGTCAGCTGCGAGCGCTCGATGTAGGCCGTGTGCCCGCCCAGCGTGCCCACGACCTGCTTTGAATCTCCAAAGATCACCTCCACCCGCACCTCAAGCAGCCGACTACCGGAGCGGATCTTCTTCACCTGCAGGTACTGCCAGTCGGGCCGGGCCTGCTTGCGCGAGGCAGGACGACCCCACCCGCGGTAGGCGGGCACCTCTCCCCAGGTCTCGACCATCGCCTCTGCGTAGCGGCCCCTGGCATCGGTCGCCAGCGCGGGCGGTGCCGCCGGGTGCATCTGCTTGAGCATCTGCATCAGCAGCCATGCCGACTCGCCCTCTGTCTTCGTGATCGCACGCCCCACCCGCAGGCGCGTATCCATGTCGATCACCCGATTGATCCAGAAGCTGCCGCTGTCTTCCTCCTCCGCGCGCCCCCTTTTTCGCCCTTGTGCCTGACGAAGGCCCAGAGCGCATCCAGTTGGGCCCGCGTAATCCGGTGGTGTCTTTGGAGCAGTTGCTCGATCAGCTGCACGTACGCGGCCGCCTTCAGCAGCCACGCCAGCACGGTGGACGGCTTCACCTCCAGCACCCGGGCAACGCCCCGCACGCTCGGCCGCTCACACAGCATTGCCAGCGCCTGGAGCATCTTCTCCGGATGGTGAACTCCGTGGAATGGCGTCCCCCGTGTGGCCACGAACACCTTTCCGCACGCCTTGCACTGGAAGCGCTGAACTCCCTGTCTCGTCTTGCCGTACTTCCGGAGGTTGCCCTTCCCCACCACCCCGTACAGCGCACACGCCTCGTTCCAGCAGAAGCTGCCGGACTCCGCCACCTCCAAGGGCTCGGACATGAGTCACCACGGCAAAAGGATTTGCCGGTGTGGGGACACCGTGTCCAGTCTGCACCTTTCCGTCCAGTCTGTCAACTCCGTTCAGGCACACGACCCGAAAGTGCGAAAGTGCGAAAGCGAGGGTACCTCGAGAATCGCCTCGTGTCCGTTTCGCTGTTGAAGCCTCACGCGGTTTGTGAGGCTTTCTGTCGTTGTAGCCTCCCTGGGTCCAGGATACGGGTGGGACACGAGAGCCCCGGCAGGGACCGCAGTTTGTCCCAGCGGCGCCCCATTTTTCCCGTCAACGTCGTAAGAATTGATCGTGTAACCCTTGCGGCTGCCGAATGATACGCGTTATGGCGCGATGCGGCCCGGTGCTTGCTTGGGGAGGGGCGTCCCTCGGGAAAAATACGCCACTCGAGCTCCTCGCCCAGATGACGCCTGAGAGCAAGCACCTCGTGCAGGAGACCTGGGAGCGCGTGCTGCCGGACGGCGGCCGCTTCGCCGACACGTTCATGGACCGGCTGCTGGCGCTGGACCCGCCGCTCCGCTCCCTTCTCGCCGAGCCCGACCGGAGCGAGGCGGGCCGGCGCCTGGTGCGCACACTCACCGCCACGGTGCGGGGGCTGGGAGAGGAGTGGGCCCCCGCCGACGGATCTTCCCCCGCTCACCTTGCCGAAGAGGCGCGGCAGGCGCGGGTGGACCAGGCGCTGCTCTGGACGCTGGAGCAGATGCTGGGCGAGGGCCTCCCGCCCGAGGGGCGCGCGGCGTGGACGGACTTCCTCGCCGCGCACGGGGCCGCCATCCGCCTGGCGGTCCTGGGAGAGACGGCCCCGCCCCGGGGGCTGATGTCGGCGCGGCACCGCTTCATGCAGGCGGGGAGCTGATCCCACCACCGATCCGCCCCGCGGCAGACGGCCGGCGCGCGCCGCATCTTGCGCCGGCGCGCGGGGTTGACGCTCTCCGGGGCTCGCGGTAGCTTTCGCGCACCATGCCCAGACCTACTCCCGCGCAGACGCGCGCCCCGGCCTCCACGCCGGCCGACACCGAAGGCTCGCTGCGGTTCTCGCCGCTCAACCTGGCGCTGCTCGCGGCCGGGCTGGTGGCCATCGTCGCCGGCTACATGCTGCTCTCGGGCGGCGACACCGTGGCCGCGCCGCTCCTGCTGGTCCTCGGCTACGCCGTGCTGATCCCGCTGGGGATCATCCTCTAGCAGCCGGCCCGTCCGGGCGCTTAGCTCAGCTGGTCCAGAGCACCTGTCTTACACACAGGGGGTCGGGGGTTCGAATCCCTCAGCGCCCACTCGCGGAGTCCGTGGCATCCTCACGGGCTCCGGTTTTTTATGGGATGGACAGCGGCCCCTTTCCAGCACTCCGCGTCACGCGCTGCGGGAAGGGGTTACGCGTTTGGCGACAAGTGTTTAGCTTCGTCGCGCGGCGTCGCTCACCCAACCCTCCGTGGTGCCGCTCCCACCCCCTTCGATCCCCAACGAGGAAGTGTCTCATGATAAAGATGAAGCTGAACGTGGACGAGCTGCACGTGGAGTCGTTTGCGATCGTGGCCGAGGCGGCGGAGAACGGCACCGTGAAGGGGCACGAGGCTCCCACCGCCCCGCATCCGACCTGCGACCGTACCTGCGGCGACACCTGCCAGACCTACGCCTGCGCGTGTCTCGTCAGCGTCGGCCCCACGTACTGCTTCTGCGAAGACGACACGGTTCCGCTGCCGTAACGGGGGGCGGTCCGCGTCCCACTTCCACAGCAAAGGCGCCCGCGCGGGCGCCTTTCGCGTTCCGGCTCGCTCCCCCGCCTTCCTGTAGATCCGCGGCTGAGCTGATTGCCATCGTCGCCGGCTACCTGCTGCATTCGGGCGGCGACATCGTGCCGCGCCGCTCCTGCCGGTCCTCGGCAAATCAGCCCTGGCGGAGCGAGTCTTTCACGAAACTATTTACCCGCCTCCGCGGCGGCTCTATCTTTTGCCTGGAGACTTTCCTCCTGCTCACTCGCGTTCCCCAGGGCTGGCCACGATGGCCACAAGAGACTCCAGGCTCCTGTCCTGGCTCGTTTTCCTGCTCGGCGCGGGGGTGCTCGCGGCCGTGGTCTGGGCACGCATTGCGGGCACCGGCACGGGATGGAGAGGAGACCTCGTCGGCCTGCCCGTCGGGGAGCTGCCGGTGACGGAGATGGGCGGAGGCGATGCCGAGGTCACGCATCCGGCCACGATCTATTTCTTCGAGACCAGCTGCATTCCCTGCGGCCCGGCCACCCGGGAGCTCAACCGGTTCTCCGCCCGCCGTCGCGAGGGCGCCCTCCCGCTCTTCGCGATCACCAACAGCCTCGCCTTCTCGCGCGACAGCGCACTCGCGTTCTCCCGGGCGGTGCGGACACTGCGGCTGCGCCGCAGTACGCCAGAGCTGCGAATCGTCCGCGAGCTCCCGCTGATCGTCCGGACCGACGCCCGGGGCCGCATCGTCAGGGCGTACGTCGGGATCCCCGGCGCCGACGCCCTGGACGTGCTCGGCTATCCGTGGCAGGCGAGCGCCACGGGGAGATGAAGGTCGAGCTGACTGCTCTACCGCTCACCGTAGGAGGGACCCATGTCGCACAGGAGACTGCGGGGACTCGCGCTCGCGTTCGTGGCGGCCGCCGGACTGCTCGCCGCGACGCCGGCTCATGCGTGCCACCTGGCCACCGGCTGGTGCTGCGTCGAGATGCAGGGCGGGGGATACTACTGCTGCTACTTCCGGAACGACGTTCTCGACCAGTCCTCCTGCGGTGCTTTACGATGAAAGTCCCGGGGCGCGCCGCAGGACCATGGCTCGGCCGGCCGGCGGGAGGCGCCCGTCGGCCGGGGAGGCCGGCGCGCGCCGTCGGCGCCCTCTGTGCGCTGGCCGTGGGGGCCGCCTGCTCGGATGCGGGGGGGAAGACGAGGGCCCTGGCCGGGGGCGACTTCGCCGGGAGGTGCGAGGAGGCCGTGCGCGCCGCCCGTCCCACTCCGGTGAAGGCGCTGGCGTGGCAGCCCGTCCGCACGGGGAAGTTCGCGGACGAGCAGGAGCACCCTCTGGGCCGGATCGTCGGGGCGGTGTGGCACCCGGGGCAGCGCAGGCTCTACGTGCTGGACGGGCTCAACGGCGGCGTAAGCGTCTACGACTCCGCGGGCGAGCGCGTGGGCGGCTTCGGCAGGACGGGCGGGGGACCGGGAGAGTTCGAAGAGCTCGGAGGCGCCCACGGCGCGCGGGCGGCCTACAACCAGATCACGCTGCTGGGCACCCGCCACCTCGCCGTGCTGGAGTCCGGGCTGCTCCACGTCTTCGAGGTGGACGGCCGGTTCGTCCAGCGCGTGAGGACGATGGGGGAGCAGGCCGGCCCTTTCGCCGTGCTGCAGCTCGCGGGGATCTCGGACCGCGCCGTCCTGTTCGCGAAGACGGGCGCCATGGAGCTGGGCACCCGTGAGCGCGACGAGCGTACGGCGCTGCGCCTCCTCCAGGCTTCCCTCGAAGGCACGAGCATCGACACCGCCGAGTTCGGCCGGCTGCGCAACAACCTGAACCGGCTTCCGCCGTTCGACGGCTTTCCACCCCCCGACCCTTACATCGAGTACTACCGCCGGACCTGGGACGCCATCCCGGGGGTGCTCGCCGTGGCTTCGCAGTTCCTCCCTGGCGTCTGCTTCTTCGACGCGGGCGGAAGGCTGCTGCGGGTAGAGCGGGTGGACGCGAAGGTGTTCGAAGTCGACCGCGCCGAGCGCAGCCGCGTGCTCGCCGGGTTCCGCCGCGTGGGGGGCGAGCGGATGCCCATGATCAACAAGCGCTGGGAAGACCACTACCGTGCCTGGCCCGCCACCGTGCCGCCCTACGCCGACCTGGCGCTGGCCGGCGACAGCGTGGCCTGGCTGGAGCGGCCCCGCCCCGGGCGGAAGTCCGTGGTGGACGTCTACCACCTCGCGCGCGGCTACCTGGGCTCGCTGGACCCGCCGTGGGAGCGGCTGCCTCTCGCGTTCTCTCCCGGCTGCGCCTACGTGGTGGAGCAGGAGGTCCCGGCGGAGGTGCGAGGCGAGAACTACTTCTACGGTCTGGAGCGCTGGTGCTGGCCAGGCGCCGCGTCCGGACGCCGAAGCAGTGACCCGTAAAAGGAAGAAAGAATGAGGCTCTGGATGGTCGTGGCGCTGGCGGGGCCTCTGTACGCGGCCGTCCCCGCCTTGGCGCAGGGGCACGGCGGACACTCGCACGGCGCGGAGGGCCAGGGAGGCCACGGCGATACGGGCGACATCCGCGCCGCGCTGCGCCTGCTCGCCGCCTACCAGGCCCACTATCGCGCCGGCCACGGCCGCTACGCCGCCACGCTCCAGGAGCTGGGCTTTCCGCGGCTCCAGGGAATCGAGCTGCGGCTTACCTCGGCGGACGGCCACGGGTACGCCGCCGTGTCTAGCTCCCCCACCGAGGAGTGCGTCTTTTTCCAGGGCAGCGCCCGCTCGCCCCGCGAGTACGCGACCAAGCCGAACCGGGTGAGCTGCCGTGCCCTGCCCGCCCGCGGCGGCAGGGGAGGATAGCGCCGGCCTCCCCCGCTCGCACCCGTGAGCCGATCCAGGAAAGGCCCCGCGGCAGTTCGCCGCGGGGCCTTTCTCCTTCCTCCGTCGATGCGGGGCGTTGCCGGAGCGCTACGGGTCGCGCCGCGCGCGGACGTCGAGGGTGCTGTCGGCCAGGTTGACGGTGAGGTGGTAGGTGAAGCGCCCGCTCCCCAGCGGCGTCTCGCCCACGTAGTCGATCGGCTGCAGCACCAGACGCTGGCCCTGCACGGTCGCCTCGATGTAGGCGTAGCGGTAGGCGCGGTCGGCCTGCCGGTAGGCGGTGGTGCCGCCCGCGGGCACGTCGCCGTAGACCACCCTCTGCCTGAAGAAGTCCACCACCACCGAGTCGAGGTCGAACGCGCTCGCGTTGCGGATCCGCACCAGCGTCGCGCCCGGCGGGGCGTCCGGCTCCTCTCCCAGGCCGGGCGGCACGCCGCACCCGGCGAAAAAGGCTACAGCCAGCAGCAGGACCGGGGCGGAACGCGGGAGTCGCATCGGCACGTCGCACCTCCTCTGAGCCATGACCCTCGGAGAACGTCCCCGCCGGCTCCCGGCTGACGGCCCGGGCGCGGAGCCGCTCAGACCACGGCGGCGGCGGCCGGAGCCAGCTCCGACGTGCAGAAGGGGCAGCGCACCGCCTGCACGTTCACGCGCGAGCGGCAGAAGGGGCAGTCCTTCTCGGTGGGCTCCGGCGGCGCGGCTGCGTCCCTGGCGCGCGTGCGCTCGTACGCCTTCACCAGCAGGTACACGGCGAAGGCGGTGAGCAGGAACACCAGCACGTTGTTGATGAACTGGCCGTAGCGGATCATCGGCGCGCCCTCGCGCACCGCCTCCTCGTACGTGGCGTAGCTCTGGCCGGAGAGGTTGATGTAGAGGCTCTTGAAGTCCACGCCCCCGGTCAGCTTGCCGATCGGCGGCATCAGCACGTCGTCGACGAACGACTTGACCACCGTGGCGAACGCGGCGCCGATGATGACGCCCACCGCCAGGTCGACCACGTTGCCGCGGGCGACGAACTTCCGGAAATCGCTGAGCATGCAGGCACCTCCGCAAGGGGTGGGGAAGAGCTTCGCCGCCGCAGATGGACATAGGATGCACACCATGCGTCGCGGGGGCAATGAAGACGGACGCCTGAGCGGACGATCCCCCCGTAACCGCGCAAAGAAACCGCGCGCCGGATGCCGTTGAAGCCTCGCGCAGTCGGCGAGGCTTTCCGTAGTTCCAGCGAGTGTCTTCAGGCACTCGCGACCCGGCGCCGCGATCCCCCCGCACTTCGCACTTCGCACTTCGCACTCCCCCCACCTTCGCAATCCGGGAGAAGACAGCCTCGGCGCCGACATGGAAGTTTCGACTCCCGCGTTTTCCGGCCCCAGCCAACCCGGAGGTGAGGATGAGCCAGAGCGAGCCGCTGGTCTACCAGGTGGACGTCGCCGCCCCGCCGGACCAGGTGTGGCGGTCGCTCACCGACCCGGAGCTCACGCGGCAGTACTACTTCGACACGCGCGTGGAGAGCGACTGGACGCCGGGCTCGGGGGTGGCGTACCGCAACGCCGAGGGCGGGGTGGACCTGGAGGGCGAGGTGATCGAGTTCGACCCGCCGCGGCGGCTGGTGACCACCTTCAAGCCCGCCTGGGCCCCCGCGGTCGAGGGCGCGCCCCCCTCCACCGTGGCGTGGGAGGTCGAGCCGGCGGGAGAGGGGAGCCGCCTCACCCTCACGCACCGCGGCGCCGACCCGGAGATGGCCGAGATGCTGGACGGCTCGTGGCGGCAGGCGCTCGCCGGGCTCAAGGGCGTGCTGGAGGGCGAGCCGGCGCCGGCGGGGTAAGGCGCGCGGGCGAAAGCCGGCAAGCGCGGAGAAGCCGCGCCCCGGCCGGGCGGCTAGCATGGGCCACGCCGGCGGCGGACCCGGGGCGTCCGCCGTCCGCACGGGGCGCAAGACCACCGGAAAAGGAGCAAACCATGGCCACCACAGCGGAAGACCTGTCGAGAATCATCGAGATCCCCCCGCGCCGCGAGCACGGGCCCACGCCGGCGGGGCTCATCCCCAACCCCAAGAGCCTGTCGGAGTTGCGCGTGCTGCGCATGCCGCAGGGCGGGCTCGACCGGCTGAGCTTCGTCACCTGGGACACCATCGAGGTGCTGGGCCACGGCGAGGACACCATCGAGTTCCGCGGCTACTACGTGATCGACCGCGAGGACCCCACCTCGGCCGACTGGGGCGAGGCGTCGGTGAACATCCACATGCGCGAGCTGAACGTGAACGGCGTGAGCCCGAAGTTCGGCCGCATCCGCGCCAGCACCAACGACGCGTACCGCCCCTCGGGCGGGCAGGTGAAGGCCGGCACCATCCACGCCTTCGCCGACGGCCCCAAGCTGTGCATGATGCTGGGGCACATGAAGTTCGAGCTGTTCGACGCCGGGATCACCGTCTTCAACAAGGAGCCGATCGTCCTGGAGCACCTGATCACCCACATCCCCCCGATCGGGCAGGGCGGCGGCACGCGCGGGCGCGTGGAGGTGCCGCTCTACCGCATGGACGACCCCGACGGCGAGCCCGTGGCGATCCTGCGGCAGGTGAAGACGCACATCGGCGCCTGGCTGGAGTAGCGGCTGAGACCGCCGGCCCGCGCCCGTCCGACCCGCCGCCGGCGGATCGCGCGGAGGGCGCGGGCCGCGGCGCAGGCCACCCCTCCGGCACGCGGCCGCGAGGGACGAGCAACCGTGCACCCGGGCGGCTCCCGACATGCTGCGGACGGCCGAGGACTCCATGCCACAGGCATCGCTCAGCCTGGAGCGGACCCCGCCGCGCTCCGAGGACCCCGCGCTCACCGGGGGCCTCGGCGCGGCGGTGGAGGCGCTCCTCCCCGCGCTGGAGGCGTTCAACCGCTTCGACACCCCGGAGCGGACGGGGGCCAGCCGCGCCGAGTGGGCCGCCCGCCTCGACGAGCCGCTCCCCGAGGCCGGCGCGGGGCCCGACGCGGTGCTCGCCGCCCTGCGCGACGTGGTGATCCCCCACGGCCTGCGCGCCGGCGCCCCCGGCTTCTCCGGCTGGGTGGCGACGGCGCCCACCACCATCCCCGCGGCCGCGCACCTGGCGGCGGCGGTGGCGGGGCCGCTGGCGGTCGGCGTCCAGGCGTTCAACCTCCTGGAGGCGGTGGGGCTACGCTGGCTGCGCGACCTGCTGGGGCTGCCGGAGACGCACCAGGGGCTCTTCACCAGCGGCGGGTCGGTGGCCAACCTGGTCGGCCTGGGCGCGGCCCGGCAGCGCGCGGGCGAGCGGCTGGGCACCGACCCCTCGCGCGACGGGGCGGCCGGCATCCCCGGCCCCCGCATCTACGCCTCCGGCGAGGTGCACCACTGCATCCACCGCGCGGCCGGCGTGCTGGGGCTGGGACGGCGCGCCGTCGTCACCATTCCGGTCGACGACGGCCTGCGGATCGACCTGGACGCGCTCCGGCGGCGGCTCGACGCCGACCTGGCGGCGGGGTGCACGCCGGTGGCCCTGGTGGCGAGCGCGGGGACGATCAGCGCGGGGACGGTGGACCCGCTCCCGGCGCTGGCCGCGCTGGCCCGCGAGTACGACACCTGGCTGCACGTGGACGGCGCCTACGGGCTCCTGGGCGTGCTGGACCCCGAGGTGGCCCCCCTCTACGGCGACCTGGGGGAGTGCGACTCGCTGGTGGCCGACCCCCACAAGTGGCTGGCCACGTCGATGGGGATCGGCTGCGCGTTCGTGCGCGACGCGGGGCTGCTGGAGCGCGCCTTCACCCTGGGGCCCGCCGTCTACGTGGAGGGCTCGCAGCCGATGCGCCTGCCCCCGCCCGACATGCCCGTGGCCTCGCAGTTCGACGGGCTGGGCTACGCGTTCCACCACTTCGGGGTGGAGCACACGCTCCCCTCGCGCGGGGTGGAGGTGTGGGCGCTGCTCAAGGAGATCGGCGCCGAGGGGGTGCGCGCCCGGGTGCGCCGGCACAACCAGTACGCGCGCTACCTGGCCGAGCGCGTCCGCCGCTCGCCGGTGCTGGAGCTGATGGCGCCGGTCACCCTCTCCACCGTCTGCTTCCGCTACGTCCCCGAGGCGCTGCGGGGGCGCCCCGGCGCCGAAGCCGCCGCGGCGCTCGACGCGCTCAACCGCGAGGTGCTGGGGCGGGTGCGCTCGCGCGGGCGGCTGGCGCCCTCGGGGACGTCGGTGCGCGGCGCGTTCGTGATCCGCCCGTGCTTCGTGGGCCCGCGCACCACGCTGGCCGACGTCGACGCGCTGGCCGACGAGGTGGAGGCGTGCGGCGCCGAAGCGTGGGCCGCGGGGCCGGCCGAGTAGAGAGACGCGCCGGGCGCGGCGCCGGGCCGGCGGCGCGCCCTTCCTCACCCTGAGCGAAAAGGAACTTCAGCATGGCGGATGTAACCAACGAGCACATCGCCCGGGCCGTCTACCGGCTCGGCTCCGGCCGCGCCGACAAGCGCTTCCGGCTGAGTAAGGGGGAGGCCGAGAAGGAGTGGAAGGAGCATGGTCACCCGCGCTCCGGACAGACGACGCTGAACATGCCCGGCGGCGGCCCGTCCGGCGCGCGCATCCCGGTGCGGCCGGTGGGGGGCGCGCCGCTGCAGAGCGGGAGCGTGGTGGACACCTTCATGGAGGGGCCCAACAACTTCGCCATCGAGCGCTACCAGCTCAACGGCGCCGATCCCAACGCCAGCTACACGGTGAACCTGATCATCTCGCTCTTCGTTTCCGACTGCTCCGGGCAGGCGATCACCCAGCCGGCGCCGGTGCAGCTCACCACCAACGCGCAGGGGAACGGGCAGGCGTCCATCCGCGTGCCGCCGGAGTTCATCCCGCAGATCGCCAAGGGGCAGCTGAACAGCATCCGCTGGGAGTTCGTGAAGGACGGCGTGGTGCGCTACGACACCGAGTGCGTGGCGATCTTCGAGGACCTGGACGAGTCGCACGGGCTGGAGGGGTGAACGAGGAGCGCAAGGCGGGAGAAGCGGGCACGCGCGGGCGTGGGTACCGTGGTAGCGCACACGGCGCTACGGGGCACCGACCGACGACGACTTGAGAGGAGGCCGACATGCACGCGGGAGTCACGAGAGTCCGGTTCTCGCCGGAGAACGCCGACAAGGTGATCGCCGATCTGCGGGGGCAGATCCTGGACGAGCACAGGAAGCTGAAGAACGAGGGCCTCAAGGACGCCTTCTTCCTGGTGAACCGCGAGGCCGGAGAAGCGATCGGCGTGGCCCTCTGGGACGACCGGGGGAAGCTGGAGAAGCACGAGGGGAAGACCACCCGCCACGACCCCGGCGGCGTGCGCGACCCCGGCAAGGCGCCCACCGACTTCGCCAAGAAGCGCGCGAGGGCCGTCCAGGACGAGGGCGCCACCATGGAGAGCTCCGACTGGTACGAGGTGGTCGCCCGCACCTGACCCCGGCCCGCCCGGGAGCCAGGTCGGCAGCGGCGAGGGGCGCCCCGGCTCGGGGGCGCCCCTCGCCGCGTCCGCGAAATTCCTTGCCGTGACGATGGATTCCACCCGATCTTGCGGGAAGCGGATTGCATGGGCCGGTCCCTTCTTCGATACGTGTTCCGATCTCTCCCTTCATCCCCCGGAGGTCGCCATGAAACGCAAGCTGCTGCTGGGCGCGGCCGCCCTGGCCGTGCTGAACGCCCGTCCCGCGCTCGCGTGGGACGACTTCGGGCACAGCCTGGTCGCGCGGATCGCCTGGGAGAACATGACGCCGCAGGCCCGCGCGCGGGCGGTAGAGATCCTGCGCGGCGCGCCGTCGGGCTCGGGGCTGGGGCGCGGCTTCCCGCCCGGCACCCTCTCGCCCGAGCAGCAGGTGCGGCTCTTCGTGTCGGCGGCCACGTGGCCCGACGACATCAAGAGCGGCGGACACCCGGGGCACCGCTTCGACAACCGCAACCGCCACTTCGTCAACCTCTTCTGGGAGCAGCGGTTCGACTTCGGCCCGATCCGCGCCAGCAGCCGCGCGCCGTTCGGCGAGCTGCTGAACGACCTGCCGCGGCTGCGCACCGCGCTCACCGGCTCCGACCGCGGCGAGGCGGCGATGGCGCTCGCCTGGATCCTCCACCTGGTGGGCGACGTCCACCAGCCGCTCCACAGCAGCTCGCGCATCACGCCCCTGGACCGCGACGGCGACCGCGGAGGCAACGACTTCGGGGTGCGGGGGAGCACGGACAACCTGCACTCGTTCTGGGACGGCGTCGTCACGCGCAGCCGCCGCTGCCGCCCCGGCGAGGCGCCGCAGCCGTGCCTGGCGCGCGTGGCGCAGGAGATCGCGGGCGACCACCCCAGGGACGGGTTCGCCGCGCAGCTCGCCTCGGTCGACTTCCGCGCCTGGGCCGACGAGGGGCTCCGCCTGGCGCAACGCACCGTCTACCGCGCCCCGCTGCGCCGGAACCGGTTCGTGCCCGCCTCGTACGAGCGCCGGGCCGCCGCCACCGCGGACGCGCAGGTCGCCCTCGCCGGCTACCGCCTGGCCGACCTGCTGAACCGGGCGATCGGCTGATACGAAATCAGTAGAATCGGCCGGGGTTCGCCGTCATTCCGAGGCCCATCACACGGGACCAGCATCCGCACGAATGACCGCAGGGCCGAAGAATCTTCTCACCCTGCCAGGCAGGTCGGGCGCGGCAGCGGCACGGATGTCCGCTCGCTTCATCCCCCGATGGCACAGGCTGTTCATCCGGATCTGGCATGAGGCCTTCCGCGAGCCGAACGACCGAAGGGCCGGCCCCCGCGCGGGAGCCGGCCCTTCACTTCGCCGGTCCGGGGACGCGAGGATGCTCCTACCGCACCCGCCGATAGGTACCGAGGAAGGCGACGGTCCAGGTGCGGCCGCCGTCGGTGGAGGTCTCCCAGCGCTGGCGGACGGTGCCGTCGGGGAGCGGCGTCCAAGCGACGCGGTCGTGGATGCGGCCCCGGGGGCTGTCGCGCTCGCCGGTCATCACCATGCTGCCGTCCTCCAGCCCGCCGGAGATGTGGAGCACCAGGCCGCGGCTCCCCACCCACACCTGCATCCAGCGGCGGAGAACCGCGTCGTACGCGTTCAGGCTGGTGCCCACGGTGCCGTCGCCGCCGCGCCAGCTCTCCTGCACGCCGCACCCGTTCGCGATGCGGGTGATCTCGTTCTCGCCGACCGTCCGCCCGGCGGTGTCGGTGACGGTCCAGCGGCCCACCCAGAAGTCGAACTGGCGGTGCTCCGCGGCCGCGCACGCCGGAGGGGCGGCCTGCGCGCCGAGCGCGGCGGGGAGGAGGAGCGCGGCGCTGCCGAGCACGATGGCGGTGGTCCGTCGCATGGCTTCCTCTCGGAGGGAGGGAATGCAGGACAATCGGGGTTCGTGGGAGCGAAAGTATGGAGATGATCGGGAGAGGGACCTGCGGCGGGACGGGGCGAGCGGCGGCGGGGCAGGGCGTGCGGGGGAGACGGGAACACCTCGGCGCTTCGCGCGACTGAGGGCCACGTGGGAAAGGTCTTCCGCGTTCCGGAGGGCTTCGGCGCCGCCGGGGGGGCCCTCACCCGCCGCCTTAGAGCGGCAACCCTCTCCCAACTTCGGGAGAGGGTGGACTTTACGGGCCCGGTGCGGGAGAGCGGTTATGTAGTTGAAGCCTCGCTCGGCCTGAACCTTCTTCCGCGCTGATGCCCGGGCGAGGCTTTCCGTGGTTCCAGCGAGTGTCTTCAGGCACTCGCAACCGGGCACTCGCGCGAAGGGCGGCTACGCCAGCGGCCGCAGCAGCGAGTCGCGGAAGCTGCGGCTGACGCGGAGCTGGCGGCCGTCTTCGAGGATGGCGATGTAGTCGCCGCCGAACCACGGCTGCACCTCGCGGATGCGGTCGACGTTCACCACCGTCGAGCGGTGGATGCGGACGAAGCGCGCCGGGTCCAGCTGCCCGGCCAGGCCCGCCAACGTGGCGCGGATCAGGTGCGCCTGGCCGCCGGTGTGGATGCGCACGTAGTTCCCCGCCGCCTCGAACCAGTCCACCTCGTCGGCGCGCACGAAGCGGATGCGGTCCTTCACCTGCACCATCAGCCGCGTGACCGGGCGCGCCGCGCCGCCGCGCACCTCGCCCAAGAGCGCGTCCAGCCGGCGCCGGAGCTCGTCCTCGCCGCCGGGGCGCAACTGGCGGCGGGCGTGGCGCACCGCGTCGGCGAAGCGCGCGTCGTCGAAAGGCTTCAGCACGTAGTCGGCGGCGTGCACCTCGAAGGCGCGCAGGGCGTGCTCGTCGAAGGCGGTGACGAAGACCACGGCCGGCATGCGCTCCACCCCCACCCGCTCCACCACCCCGAAGCCGTCCAGCCCCGGCATCTGCACGTCCAGGAACACCAGGTCGGGGCGCTCGGCCAGGATCGCCTCCACGGCCTGCTCGCCGTCGGCGCACTCGCCCGCCACCTCGATGCCGGGCTGCCGCTCCAGCGCCAGCCGCACGCAGTCGCGCGCCAGCGGCTCGTCGTCCACGATCAGCGCCCGCACCACGGGCTCGGGGGCGGGCTCAGGCGACGCAGGCATCGGAATTCTCCTGGGCGGAAAGCGGGAGCGTGACCACGGCGCGGGTGCCGCCGCCCGGCGCGGCCTCCAGCCTGAGCGCGGCACGCTCGCCGTAGAGGCGCGTCAGGCGCTCGCGGGTGTTCTTGAGCCCCACGCCGCCGCCGCGCACCACGGCGCCGGGGCCGGGGCCGGTGTCGCTCACCTCCAGCACCAGCTCGCCGCCCCGCCGCGCGGCGCGGATCGCCAGCCGCCCCGGGCCGGGCTGGAGGGCGATGCCGTGGCGGACGGCGTTCTCCACCAGCGGCTGCAGCACCAGCGAGGGAACGGGGTGGTGCAGGAGCGGCGCGGGCACGTCCACCTCCACCGTCAGCCGGTCGTGGAAGCGCACGCGCTCGATCTCCAGGTAGCGCCGCAGGAAGTCGAGCTCCAGCTCCAGCGGCACCTCCTGCTCGCGCTGCCCCAGGGTAATGCGCAGCAGCTCGCCGAGCGTGGCCAGCACGCCCACGGCCTGGTCGTTCTCGCGCCGCCGCACCAGCCCGGCCACCGAGTTCAGCGTGTTGAAGAGGAAGTGCGGGTTGAGCTCCATCCGGAGTGCGCTGAGCCGCGCCTCGGTGACCGAGGCCTCGAGCCGCGCGGCGCGCACGGCCAGCCGCGCCGCCTCCAGCTCGCGCTCGCGGTAGCGGCGGCGGTAGTCGAGGGCGGTGTACGCGCCCACGATGGCCCAGTAGACCATCACGTCGGAGATCAGGTACCCGGACGCGATCTGCTCCAGGGTGCCGCGGAAGGTGCCCTCGGAGGCGTGGCGGCCGACCACGAGCCACCACGCGCCGGTGCCCGCCACGATGTGCACCAGCGCGATGGGGACGGCGCAGGCGAAGTGCAGCAGGGCGCTCCTCACCAGGCGCCCGGAGGTGAGCGGGAAGAGGCGCGCGTGCAGGAACACCAGCGGGGTGAAGAGCGCCCACACGTGCCACCACGGCACGTTCGCGGCGAGTAGCCGCAGCCAGTTGCGCCCCTCGTCGACGATGGAGGGCGAGAAGTACGTCTTGACCGATTCCAGCACCCCCACCGCCGTCCAGAACGCCAGCACCAGCAGCCACTCGCGCCACGACAGGCCCAGCGGCCCGCCGCGGCCGGGCTCCGCGCGCACCTCCGCGGGGCCGCCTGCGGCGGGAAGCGTCGGGTCGGTGGCGAGCGTGGCGGCGTCCATGGCGGCGTCGGTGCGGGGATCCCTGCCGAATGGGGCACGCTAGCCGCCGCGGTGACGATCCGTGGGTGGCGAGGGACGAGTCGCCGGCCGCGTGTGACGAAGCGCGCGGAGGCGGTGACGAGCCGTGCGGCGGCGGGAGGCGGTCAGCGCCGGTGGAGGCGCAGCGGGACGATGGTCTCGCCCCAGTGCAGCGCCAGCACCGCGCTGTCGCCGGTGGCGACGGGGAACCAGAAGGCGAGCGTCTCCACGTGCGGTCCGCGCTGGGGGCGGACGCGCAGGCGCAGGGCGTCGCGGTACGCGCCGGGGTAGGGCGTGTGGTAGACGTCCGCCGCGCGGCTGAAGATCACCGTCCACTCGGCGGGGCCGGGGACGGCCCACAGGCTGTACTCGCCCCGGCGCAGCACGTGGCCCTCGACGAGCAGGTCGCGCGTGGTCGTGATCTTCGTGGCCTCGTCGGCGCCGGGGTCCCACACCGAGTCCCACGGCACGATCCCGCCGAAGAGCGCCCGCCCGCGCGCCGAGGGCCGGTTGTACGTCACCGTCACCTTCGCC
Source organism: Longimicrobium sp. (assembly GCA_036389795.1). Lineage (NCBI taxonomy): Bacteria > Pseudomonadati > Gemmatimonadota > Longimicrobiia > Longimicrobiales > Longimicrobiaceae > Longimicrobium > Longimicrobium sp. The sequence goes on along the minus strand of DASVWD010000274.1, from coordinate 37,842 downwards.
GCGCCGATGCGCTGCACCACCATCGCGGGCTGGCTCTTCCGCTTCGCCCCCGACGGCACCGAGTTGCAGGCGGCGAGGAGGAAGAGGACCAGGAGGATCAGGCGGTGCATGGCCGTCGGCGGTGGAGAGGCGAAGACGTGGAGCGGGTGGACGGGATCTACCATAGCGGCGGGCGCCGGGCGGCTCAACGGTGGCGTTGCGGGGCGCGGATGCCGCAGCGAGTGGGGACTCCCCGCCCCGGCCGCGAGGACACGACCCGTGCCCGTGCGCCTCAACTCCCCGTTTCGACGAGACTTGCGTGAATTCGCCCCCGGTGCACGGCTGATGCTGGGAGACCTGTCGCGGTGTGATGCGGGGATCCTTTCATTCAGCGGAGGAAATCATGAGAACCCGGATGATGTTCGCCACGGCGGCGCTCCTCGCGGGCGCGGCCGTGGCGCCGGCACGGGCTTCGGCCCAGGCGTTCGAGTACGCGGTGAAGGTGGTCTGCGGCTCTCCCGACTTCGTTCAGCTCGCGCCCGGGCGCTACTTCACCACGGTCAACGTCCACAGCCCCGACAGCACGGAGTTCCGCTTCAAGGTCGCCACGACGCGGCGGCTGGACCCGGGTCTCGTCACCCCCTTCCGGAGCGTCCGGCTGCGCCCCGACCAGGCGGTCGAGATCGACTGCCGCATGGTGCAGTCGATGACCAACGCGGGATTCGTGGAAGGCTTCGTCGTGATCCAGAGCCGGGTGGAGCTGGACGTGGTCGCGGCCTACACGGCGGGAGCCTCGGGAGGGAACGTGACGACGATGGACATCGAGCGGGTGCAGCCGCGCAGGCTTCAGTAAGTACGAGAGTACGGAAGTACGAAGGTCCAGGGATGCGGCCGCCCCGCCACGAGCGGGGCGGCCGCATCCCCACGGCAGGACGCGACGGCCCGCACCCGCCGCGCTCCCGCTCGCCCGCCGCTCCCGCGGCTCATCCCTCCGGCGTGGCTCTCCTCACGCGAGGAGATCATTGATACAGCGCCGGGGACGAGCGCATTTTGTGTGATCCTTCCCCGTCGAGGAGTCCCGCACTTCGCACCTCGCACTTCGACACTCTCATGTCCCATATCGGCATCATCGGCGCAGGCATCAGCGGCCTCGTCACGGCCAAGACGTTCCTGGAAGACGGGCACGACGTCACCGTCTTCGAGAAGGACGACGAGGTGGGCGGGGTGTGGACTCGCTCGCGGCGCTACCCGGGCGTCACCACGCAGAACCCGCGCGACACCTACGCCTTCTCCGACTTCCCCATGCCGGCCGGCTACCCCGACTGGCCCGCCGGCGAGCAGGTGCAGGCGTACCTGGCGGCGTACGCGGACCGCTTCGGGGTGACGCCCCGCCTGCGCCTGGGCACCCGCGTGGACGAGGCGCGCCCCCGCGCCGGCGGCCGCGGCTGGACGCTGCGCGCGACGCGGCTGGCGGACGGGCGCGAGGAGACGCACGACGTCGACTGGCTGGTGGTCTGCAACGGCACCTTCAGCGACCCGTTCGTCCCCGACACGCCGGGGCGGGAGGAGTTCGAGGCCGCGGGCGGGCGGGTGCTGCACTCGACGCAGTTCCACGACGCGGCGGAGGTGACGGGAAAGCGCGTCGTCGTGGTGGGCCAGGCCAAGTCGGCCTCGGACGCGGCGTGCGCGGCCGTGGGACACGCGGCCCGGACCACCCTGCTCTTCCGCCGCGCGCACTGGAAGGTGCCGAAGTTCTTCTTCGGCTTCCTGCACCTGAAGTACGTGCTGGCCACGCGCTTCAGCGAGGACCTCTTCCGCTACCGGCGGCTCAAGGGGTTCGAGCGCGTCCTGCACGGCCCGGGGCGCCCCTTCGTCTGGCTCTTCTGGCGCGGGATCGAGCGGGTGCTGCGCGCCACCTTCCGCCTGGACCGGAACGGCCTGGCCCCCGACGCGCCGATCGAGGACATGGTGAGCTGCATGCTGAGCCTGGCGTCGGGCGGCATCTACGACCACGTGAACGCGGGGCGCCTGCAGGCGAGGAAGGGGGCGATCCGCCGCCTGGCTCCCGGCGCCGCGGAGCTGGAGGACGGCGGCCGCGTGGAGGCCGACGTGGTGGTGTTCGGCACCGGCTTCCGGCAGGGGGTGCCGTTCCTGGACGAGGAGGTGCGCGGCCGCCTGCTGGGCCCGGAGGGGAACTTCCGCCTGCACCGCAACATCCTGCCGCCGGACGTGCCGCGGCTGGGGTTCGTGGGCTACAACTCGAGCCTCTTCTCGCAGCTCACCAGCGAGGTGGGCGCGCGCTGGCTGGCCGAGCACGTGCGCGGCGACCTGGCGCTGCCACCGCGCGCGGAGATGGAGCGCGAGATCGACGCGCGGTGGGAGTGGCTCAAGGCCGAGCGGCCGCTGGGGCTGGCGCGCGGGACGTGCGTGGTCCCCTTCACCCTCCACTACCTGGACGAGCTGCTGGAGGACCTGGGGGCGCGGACCTGGCGCACGCGCAACCGGCTCAAGGAGTACCTGATGCCGCTGGACCCGGGCGTCTACGCGGACCTGCGCGCGGAGCTGGAGGCCCGGCGCCTGCGCCGGCGGGTGCCCCGCGAGCCGGCGCTCGCGCGGGGGGAGAAGGTCGGGGGCAAAGGCGGGTGAAGGGCGGCTGAAGCCGCGGCAACAACGGCAGGAAGCCTCACAGACTGCGTGAGGCTTCAACCGCAAGGGCGACACGGCGCGGGGTCGAGGTCCCGGATGCGGCGCGTCGTGGTCAGAAGATGGCGACGGCGAGGAAGAGCACGGTGATCACCAGCACGATCGCCACGATCGCCCCGGTCGGCAGGCTGAAGCGGCTGGCCTTGATGTCGCCCAGGTCGTCGCGCTCCAGCTCGGCGCCCGGGGGCCAGCGGTTGGGGTCGGGAGGGGCGGCCATCTACCCCTCCTCCGGGCCGCGGTCCCCGCCGCCGCGCTCTTCGCCGCCGGCCGGCGCGCCGCCCTCTTCGCGGCCGCGCAGGCTCTTCGCGGCGAGGTCGCGCTCGCGCTCGGTCCGCTCGGCGCGCTCGGGGGCGCCGGCTCCCGCGGGGTCCTGCCCGGCCACGTTGCTGTCACGGTCGTCCTGCATCGCTCTTCCTCCTGGGATCGGCCGGGGCGACCAGGGCGCAAGAGGCGTTCCCGCCGCGGTTTAAGCGCGGCGCAGCCGCGCCCCGCGTGAGGGATGCGCGCCCGGAGGGGCCGGGACCGTGGCGGCCGGGCAGTTTCGGCCGACGCGGGCCCGGCGCGGTTGGGCACAGTGGTATCGTGCCCTACCGCGCGCGCAGCCCGGCCCGGAGCGCAGCGGAGGGACACGCCCAAACCGCAGTTCGTAGTTCACGAATTCGGACGCAAGAGAACGCCCCCGGCACGCTCAGGTGCCGGGGGCGTTCTCACGATGTCAGCCGACCAGCGCGAGAGGCTTACGGGTTGCGGCCGTGCTCGCGCAGGATCTGCTCGCGGTACTCTTCGCTGGCGAAGATCGCCACCTCGACGCGGCGGTTCTGCTGGCGGCCGGCCTCGTCGGCGTTGGAGGCGATCGGCTCGGCCTCGCCGCGGCCGGCGGTGCGGATGCGGTCGGGCCGGATCCCCTGCCCCACCAGGTAGTTCTTGGCCGAGTCGGCGCGGCGCTGCGACAGCCGCATGTTGTACTCGTCGGACCCGGTGGCGTCGGTGTGGCCGACGATCAGCACCTCGGTCTCGGGGTAGCGCTGCAGGCTCTGCGCGAGCTCGCGCAGGTTCGACTGGCCCGCGGGGAGGATCTGGTCGGAGTCGAAGGGGAAGAGGATCCCCGACGCGAAGGTGACCGCGATCCCCTCGCCGACGCGCGTGACGTCGGCGTTGTTGCCCAGTTCGCCCTCGAGCTCCTCGGCCTGCCGGTCCATCCGCCGCCCGATCACGGCGCCCGCCGCCCCGCCCAGCACCGCGCCGATGATGGCGCCGCGGGCGGTGCTCCCCGTCTGCTTGCCGATCACGGCGCCGATGGCGCCGCCCGCGCCGGCGCCCACCACGGCGCCGCGCTCGGTGTTGTTCATCGAGGCGCACCCGGCCAGCCCGGGCACCGCCAGGGTGGCCGCGGCCAGCGCCACGGTGAGCTTCTTCGCATGCACGTTCATCATCCCCTACCTCCGTCAGAGGGCCTTCACGACTGCGTGAGACTGCTGGGCGAGTGTTCGCCGGGGCCGTTGCAAGGCCGGTGCCGCACCCGGAAGTGCTACGAAGACGAGCCGCCGTTTCGAGAAGTCACACCCGCGCAAAGACTTACGGCGCCTGGCAGATCGCACCCCCGCGCGCCCGCCGCCCGGCCGGGTTTTGCGGAATTCCGCCGCCTCGTGCGCTTAGGCGCCGCCGCGGCCGGTGTCCAGAAACGCGTCCACCCGGGGGAGCGGTCCGGAGGACACCCCGCCGCGCCGCCCACCCGGCCCGCCCCGGTCCCGCCGCCCCGGCCGGGAACAGGTGTCCCAGGAGTGTGGACGCGCCGCCACACAACGTGGCACCCGGCGCATCAGAATCGCCTTCGCCACATACGTAAGTCTTTGCCCTGGAGGCATTTGCGCATGAAACAACTTAAGGCGGAATCGGCACGGGACTTGCGCGCGGAGCCTCCCCCGCGGCTCGCCAGTTTAGCGCCGCCCCGTAGAGGCTTGCCCCTGTACACCCGCGCACCCGCCGCCCGGGCGTCCGGTTCTCCGACGCCGGGGCCCGGCCCGTTCGCGCGGGAGCCTTCACCTTCGCCGTCCCGCCCGTTCGCAGGAGCGCTCGATGCCCGATCCGCACGACCCCGCCGCGTCCACCGACGAACAGCTCGCCGCCGTCTACGGGAGCCTGCGCCGCCTGGCGGCCGCCCGCCAGCCGAGCTTCCAGGGGGCGCTGAACATGCTGGACGCGCTGCTGGAGAAGCACGGGTTCCCGCATCCGTACACGTTCGACGACGCGCTCCTCGCCGACCTGGAGGAGGCCGACTGGTTCCGCTCCGCCCCTGCCGGGCGGCCCGCGCAGTGTCCGCCCGACCGCTACCTCTACCGCCTCACCGCGCTGAAGCCCATCGTCGAGTACGCCGGGTGGACGTTCGGAAGCGTGCGCGAGCCGCTGAAGACCATCCACGCCAGCCTGCGGGAGCGCCACCAGGCATCGGGGCTCGACTGGAGCCCGTTGCGGAGCTACGCCGCCGGGCCGCTGCGCGGGCGCTTCGGCTACACCTGGTGGACGAGCTTCGAGGGGATCGTGGACGACCCGATCGGCGGCGCCTACCGCGTGGGGGTCACCTCCAACCAGATCCCCACCTTCGCCCTCCTGCTGCGGGTGCCCACCGTGGCCGTCGACGCGGCGGCGCACGTGCCCACCGTGGCGAACGCGCTCACCAGCCTGATCTTCCACCCCACCCGCGAGCGCGACGAGCGGGGCGCGGGGCTGACGATCAACGTGGAGGGGCACTACCGGGTGGCCGACGGGGTGGACGAGTACGTCCTGGGCCCCCTGGACACCACGCGGGTGGAGTTCCGCCCCGTGCTCCTGGACCACAGCGCGTGGGCCCGCTACGCGCGGGCGCACCGGCGCGCCGGGGCGGCGAACGACCCCCTCGGCTACTGCGAGGTGTGCCCCTGCCCCGGGCTGTTCCACGCCCTCGAGGAGTACTACGCCACGTGCGGAGGAAGCGATGCCGAGCCGGTCTGACTACTACCGCGACACCCTGGAGCTGCGCAGGAAGCCCACCGCGGCCCGGTGGGAGGACGAGATCCAGCGCGTGCTCTACGGCCAGCGCGAGCACGCCCTGGTGGAGCTGGGGAGCAGCGAGGAGTACGTCGAGTCGCTCCTGCAGCGCTCCGAGGACGTGGTCACCGCGCAGCGGATCTTCCGCAAGGCGCTGAACCGGCTGGTGCGGGGCTGGGACCCCGACGCCCCCTGCCCCGAGCACTACGTGCCCAGGATGCTGGAGCTGATCGCGGCGTACCTGCCGCCTTCCGGCTTCACCCGCGTCCTGGGGCAGATCCGGCGCAAGGGGCACTTCACCGTCCCGGGGGCCCGCGACCCCGCCGCGCTCCACATGGACGCGCTGGTGGCGCTGGCCAGGTACTTCCCCGCCCCGCCGCAGTGGCCCGACGAGCACTCCTCGTTCTGGCTGTACGTGGAGGTGCTCCGCTCGCACCTGTTCCAGCAGGAGTACGCGCAGTACGTGGTGGCGCGCCTGCTGGAGCTCAACGAGCTGCACGTGGATGGCGAGGACGTGCACCCGCTCCTGATGCGGAACCTCTCGGTGCTCCACCCGATCCTTGCGTTCGTGCTGTCGCCCCTGGTTCGCACCCGGGGGGATACCGACCAGGTGACCGTGCAGAAGCGCCTCTCCCACATCTTCTCGGAGTGCGTGCGCCTGGGAGCGGAGGCGCGCGGGGAGTTCGCGCGCGGCGTGGAGGAGAACGGCTGCACGTTCGAGGAGCTCCCCAGCCAGGTGTTCGTCCGCTGGGAGCACGACGTGGTGCTGGAGCTCGACATCCCGCGGGAGCTCCAGCAGGCCTACTTCCTGGGACTGCCCCAGGAGGCCAGCACGGAGCGCGAGTTCGAACAGCTGCTCAACGCGATCATCGCGATCGAGGTCGAGGAGAGGCCCGCGGCCGCGGAGCCCGTGCTGAACGTCTACATACCATAGAGGCAAGCCGCCGATGAGCAGCACGCTGAGAGAGGCCGCATCGGGGTTCCTGGCCCGGCTGGAGGAACAGCTCCAGGACTTCGCGCTGGAGGCCGCCGGGTACCAGGTGAGGACGTACTTCGACACCGCCGACGTGCGCGACGCCGCCCTGGGGATGCTGGCGTTCTTCACCCCCGGCGAGGGCTTCGGCCGGCTGATCCACCACTTCCACACCCCGCAGGCCCTGGTGCGCTCGCTGGCGGCCGGGGGCTGGGTGGGCGACTTCGGCCTGCTCCCCCCGCACCAGGCGGAGTTCGTGGGGCTGCTGAAGTACGGCTTCGACGTGGGCGTGCGGACCGACCTGGACCGGCTCACCACCGAGTTCCTGGTGAAGGTGGGGATCGGCACGCCGGACCCCGACGGGACCCTGAGCGTGGAGCGGATGACGGAGGAGCAGCTCCGCGAGTTCACGCACCGGCAGGCCGGCGAGGCCGCCCGCTTCTTCAAGGCCGTCCAGTGCATCTCGGGGGGCTGGCACCGCCGGCTGAAGTCGTGGCGCGAGAAGGGCCGGCTGCGGATCGCCCCCAGCGAGGTGGACTACGCGAAGATCATCACCAGCGAGGAGTTCGACCGGGTGAAGGCGGCCCTCGACGAGCTGCGCCCCGACCGCACGCTGAACAACTTCGCCGACGCCGCGGCCATCACCTCGCTGATCGCGCTCCTGGACCAGGCGAAGACCCGCCCCGCCGCCACGATCCCGCGCTTCTACGTGTCGTCGGAGGTGTTCCGCTCCGCGATCGAGAAGTCGGGGATCGCGCCGCGGCTGCAGGCCGAGGTGGGCGGCACGCCGGTCACGGTGCTGCGCGACGACGACTACTTCATCTTCAAGGCCACCTACGCCCCGCAGCACCCGGCGGTCCGCCGCGACCCCGGGGAGGCGCGCGCCGAGCTGGCCGAGCTGGCCGCGAAGATGCGCAACCTGCTCCAGCTGCTGGACACTTCCGACGGCTCCCGCGAAGAGGGGGAGCTCCCCGTCGACATGAAGGAGCTGGAGATCATCGAGAACATGAAGCGCTTCCCCTTCCTGGAGAAGGTGTGGCTCCCCACCCTGGGCGAGCACGACCTGAAGCGGCGCCTGGAGGATCTGGACAGCTCCATGCGCGAGATGCAGAAGCCGGAGTTCCGCCAGGCGGTGGAGAACGAGGCGCGGGCCATCCGCAAGCAGTTCGACGACTACTCGCAGCGCGAGTACGAGCTGGCGGTGGCGCTGCGCAACGGGCTCGACCGGCGCCTGGACCACCTGCACGCGCGGGTGCCGGACTCGGCCCTGCACGGGCTGGACACCTTCCTCCACTTCGGCCTGCTGCGCTTCTCGTTCCCCGAGGACCTGCACGAGGAGATCCGCCACTGCCTGGACTCGCTCCTGGCCCGCGGCGAGGAGGCCCGCCGCCAGATCCGCAACCGGCTGATCTCGCTCTACTACGCCGCCGACCGCGAGCCCGGCGTGCTGCGCGACCTGGTGGTGGCCGCCACGGCGCTGTGGGTGGCCGGGATGCACAAGAACCTGGTGGAGCTGCTGAAGGACCCGGAGCGGCGGCAGGCGCTCTGCCTGCGGCTGATCTTCGCCGCGGCGGCGCTGGAGCAGAACGACACCCTGCCGCTGGCCCGGGACGAGATCGGCTCCCTGGAGCGGCGGTACGCCGAGGCCTCCGATCCCGAGGAGTGCGCCCGGCTGGGCGTGGGGCTGGCCTACCTCCAGTTCCACCTGTGGAAGAGCTACCGGATGAAGCCGGTCTGGCGGCTGCCCCCGCACGTCCGCGAAGGGTTCGAGAAGGCCAAGTACATCCCCCTGCGCTACGCGATCCAGTACGCCCGCGAGGCCTTCGACACCCTGGACCGGCTCTGCCACGGCCGGGGGGAGGACGTGGTCCCGCCGGCCGTAGAGGTGTCGCTGGCGCGGCTGCGCGTGTACGCGCAGCACCAGGTCCTCTACTACCTGGTGGAGGGCGAGGAGAGCCTCGAGCCGCTGCGCGCCGCCGCGGCGGCGCTCATCGAGGAGAAGCAGGTGCCCGAGTACTGGCAGTACCGCTACGACGACACCCTGGCGCGGTACTACTTCCGCCGCGCCGTCACCGAGCGCCGGACCGAGCTGCGGGCCAAGCTGCTGGAGGCCGCCAACCGCGCGAGCGACCAGTCGTGGCAGGCCGCGCACGGCGACTGGGAGGTGGAGGTCTTCCGCCAGGAGCTGGAGAACTACACGCTCGACGCGGCGTCGCACCTGGGGGCCGCCGAGGCGGAGCTGGCGGAGCCGCTCGCCACGGTCTGAAGCCGTGCGGCGGCCCCGAGCCACGCCGGGGCCGGGGCCGGGGCCGGGGATGGACACGAAGCGGCACGGGAGCCTGAGTACCGGCTCCCGTGCCGCTTCGCGTCGTGCCCGAACCCTGGAGATCATACCGCTTTGCAGATGATCGTTCGGGCACAGGTCCTGAAAATCTCACGCAGAGACACAGAGACACAGAGGAAAAGGGGGTGCTCTGTGTCTCTGCGTCTCTGCGTGATCCCGATCTGTTCGGAACCAGGACGATGCTCCGAAACGCGGGATCAGGGGCGCGCGGCCGCCCCCAGGAACGCCTCCACCCGCGCGGCCAGCTCGGCGGACACCTCCTCGGCCGGCCGCGAGGCGTCGACCACCTCGACGCGGCCGAGGGCGGGGAGGCCCCGCCCGATCACCTCCAGGTAGCGGTCGCGGATTGCCTGCTGCTCGCGCTCGGTCTCGTACATCTCCCGCCGCCACCGTGCGCGCCGCATCCGCTCGGCGGCGGCCGCGGCGGGGAGGTCCAGGAAGAGCGTGAGGTCGGGGACGAGCGCGGGGCGGTTGATCGCGACCAGCCAGTCGAGGTCGGCGTGGAGCCCCTGGTAGGCGAGCGTGGAGAGGAGGTAGCGGTCGCAGACCACGTGGCGCCCGGCCTGCAGGTTCGGGCGCACCTGCGTGGCCACGTGGTCCGCGCGGTCGGCGGCGAAGAGCAGCGCGAGCGCCTGCGCGTCGAACTGCTCGGCCTCTCTCCGCGAGGGATGCTCCGGGTCGTGCGAGTCATAATTCGCGCCGACCAGCCGCCGCTGGAGCGCCAGGCGGATCAGCATCCCCACGGGCCCATCGCTCGGCTGGTGGGTGAAGACGGCGCGCCGCCCCGTGCGCTCGAAGTGCGCCCTGAGCGCGCCGAGCTGCGTGGTGGTCCCCGACCCGTCGATCCCCTCCAGGACGATGAACCTGCCGCGCTGCTGCGGGGCGGAGCCGTGGCTGTCGCTCATCGGGAAGACGGGAGTCGGGAAGCGGAAGTCGGGACGCCTGCGCGGGCCCAATATGCGGGCGCCGTGTCCGTCTCGCCACCGAGACACCCCGCCTCTGGTCCGCCCCTTGCTTCCCCGGCGGAAGTCCCCGAAACGCCCGAACCTTCGCCAGCTGAGCCGCTTGACCACCGTTGCCGACGCCGGCGCGCCCACCGCCGACATCCACGAAGTGCTGCGCTCCTCCTTCGGACTGGAGGAGTTCCGCCCCGGGCAGGAGGAGGTGATCCGCGCCGTGCTGGAGGGGCGCGACGCGCTCGTCATCATGCCCACGGGCGCGGGGAAGAGCCTCCTCTACCAGCTCCCCGCCCTGCTCCTGCCCGGCCTCACCGTGGTGGTCTCGCCGCTCATCGCGCTGATGAAGGACCAGACGGACAAGCTGGACGAGCTGGGGGTGGACGCCTGGACCATCAACTCGTCGCTCTCGGCGCGCGAGAAGCGCGAGGCGGAGGCCGCCGTGGTCGAGGGCGAGGGGAAGATCCTGTACGTGACGCCGGAGCGCTTCCGCGACCGCGACTTCTTCGAGCTGTTGCTGGAGCGGCAGGTCTCGCTCTTCGTGGTGGACGAGGCGCACTGCGTGAGCCAGTGGGGGCACGACTTCCGCCCCGACTACATGATGCTGGGCGGGATCGCCCAGCGGCTGGGAGGGCCGCCGGTGATGGCGCTCACCGCCACGGCCAGCCCCGAGGTGCGCGAGGACATCGTCCACCAGCTCCGCATGCAGGACGTGTTCGTGCACGTGGCCGAGCTGGTGCGGCCCAACCTCTTCCTGGAGGTGGTGCCCACCGTCAACGAGAGCGAGAAGGACGCGGCGCTGGAGCGCTGGCTCCGCCGGGCGGAGGGGACGGGGATCGTCTACGTGGCCACGGTGAAGGAGGCGGAGCGCATCCACCGCGAGTTCGGCGAGCGGCACGAGCTGGCGCTCTACCACGGGAAGCTGGGGCCCGCCGAGCGGCACGAGGCGCAGGACCGCTTCATGGCGGGGCAGGTGAAGGCGGTGGTGGCCACCAACGCCTTCGGGCTGGGGATCGACAAGCCCGACATCCGCTTCGTGGTGCACTACCACTTCCCCGGCTCGCTGGAGGCGTACTATCAGGAGGCGGGGCGCGCGGGGCGCGACGGGCTGCCGTCGCGCTGCACGGTGTTCTACCGGGTGGAGGACAGCCAGGTGCAGGGGTACTTCCTGGGCGGCAAGTACCCGGACCTGCAGGAGGCGATCGCGGTGGCGCGCATCGTCAACAACACGGCGCTGGAGGAGAAGCGCGCGCTGGACCAGATCGCCGAGATGGCCGACGTGCCGCGGCGCAAGGCGCGCATCGTCCTCACCCTGCTCAAGCGGCACGGGATGGTGCGCGAGCACCGCGGCGGCGTGTGGGAGCGCCTGGCGCCCGACGTGACGGCGGCCGACCTCTCCCGCGAGCTGACCGACTACGAGGAGCGCCGCCAGCGCGACCGCCGCAAGCTGGAGGAGATGATCCGCTACTGCCGCACGGCGCGCTGCCGCACGAAGATGATCCTGGAGTACTTCGGCGAGAGCCGCCCCGAGGGCTTCGCCTGCGGCCACTGCGACAACGACGTCAACCCGCCGGCCGCCAGGCTGGAGGCGGAGGCCCGCCGCGAGGGCGCCGCCGAGCCGGCGCTCTCTCCCTCGACGGCGGACGCGGACGAGGAGGAGGCGCCCGCCTTCGCGGTGGGCGAGGAGGTGGTGCACGGCACCTTCGGCGAGGGGATGGTGCTGGGGGTCAACGGCGACCGGGTGGAGGTCGACTTCGCCGGGCACGGCACGCGGGTGGTGAAGATCGACTTCCTGCGCGCGGTGGGCTGAAGGACCCGCGCCGGTGGAACACGGGCGGGCCGCGCATCGGCCCGGCTTTCGTGTACTTCGATCGAAGCGATGTCTCTTCGGCCTGCACACCGCTCTTTTTCAGCCTTACTAGGACAAGCTCAGCATGTTTCTTGCAAACGGACGCGGCACACTAGGGTTCCTGAGCACTCACTCCCAGGAGGACGCCATGAGACGTTACGGACCGGCTCTCGGACGTACGCTGTTCGGCGCGGCGCTGGTCGCCGCCCTCGGCTTCGGCGCTACGCAGGCGTTCGCGGAAACACCGCAGGACCCCTCGGCCGGCGCCGCCCGCGCCTGCGACCACAACTTCTGCAACAACTACTGTATCGGGGCCGGCTACTACGGCGGCTCCTGCGTCAGCAACGGCATGGGTGGAACGAAGTGCCTGTGCTACTGAGGCGGACCCGTCACGTTTGAGGACTGTCGAACCGGCCGCAGGCGGGCGTCCAGGGGCGCCCGCCGCGCGCGCTCAGACGGCAGCACCTTCCAGCTCCAGCAGACGGCGCTTGGTCTCCAGGCCGCCGCCGTAGCCGGTCAGACTGCCGTCCGTGCCGATGACGCGGTGACAGGGCACGATGATGGGGATGGGGTTCGTGCCGTTGGCGCGGCCCACGGCGCGGACGGCGGCGGGGCGGCCGACGCGCGCGGCCAGCTCGCGGTAGCTGATCGTCTGGCCGTAGGGGATGCGGCGCAGCTCGTCCCACACGCGCCGCTGGAAGTCGGTGCCGCGCGGGGCGAGGGGGACGCCGAAGTCGCGGCGCTCGCCGCGGAAGTACTCGCCGAGCTCCGCGGCGACGGGGGCGCAGCGCTCCTCGTCCCACACGGCGTCCGGCGGGGGCGCGTCGCCGGCGAAGAGGAGGCGCGTCAGGGCCCCGGCTTCGTCCACCACCGCGGTGAGGGTGCCGATGGGCGACGCGACGCGGGCGGCGTAGGCGGTCATGCGGGGTCTCCCAGGCTGGTCCACAGGTGGAAGGTCGCCAGACTGCGGTGGGGGGCGAACGGCTCCATCAGCGCCGCCGTCTCCGCGGCGCCGGGGCGGTGGCCGAGCGCGAAGGCGCGCGCCAGGGCGGCGGTGAGGCCGGCGTCGCCCAGCGGCACGCAGTCGGCGAAGCCCAGGCCGCGCATCAGCAGGTACTGCACGGACCAGGGGCCCAGCCCGCGCACGGCGAGGAGCCGCTCCTCCGCCGCGGGAGCGGGGGCGTCCGCCAGGGCGTCCAGGTCCAGCCCGCCGGTCGCGATCAGCCGCGCGGTGTCGATCACGTACTCGGCCTTGCGGCGCGAGAAGCGGCGGGCGGTGAGGTCGGCGTAGTCGAGCGCGGCGACCGCCTCGGGCGTGGGGTGCGCGCGGAAGCCGTCGCCCGCGTCCTCGCCCGCCAGGTCGAACACCTCGCGCCGCAGGGCGAAGGCGAAGGGGAGGTTCACCTGCTGGCCGACGATCACCCACACCAGCGCCTCGAAGAAGTCGGCCGTGAGCGGGACGCGCAGCCCGGGACGGCGGGCGACCAGGCCGCCGAGGACCGGCTCGCGCACGACGTGGCGCTCGAAGGCGGCGGGGTCGGAGCCCAGGCCCAGGATGCGGACGACGGCCGCGTGAGCGGCGCGCATCCCCTCCGGCGGGACGGGGCGGGCGGACTCGACGCGGCAGCGGGCGGCGCCGTCTTCCAGCCGCACGTGCAGCCGCGCGGGCGTCCCGGCGAGCCGCAGCGCCTTGACGAAGTCGCTGCCGGCGGCGCGCTCGGCGGGGCTCTCCGTGTCGCGGCCGAAGTGGCGGAGCGCGTCGGCGGCGCGGAAGTCCGGCGGGAGCGCGAGGGTGAACCCGGGCGAGGCGCCCAGGCGGCGGTAGTCGCCGGGGGCCATCCCCGTCAGCCGGCGGAAGTCCTCGTCGAAGGCGGAGAGGCTCTCCCAGCCGACGGCGGACGCCGCTTCGGCCGGGGCGCGGCCGCCGGCGAGGTGGCGGCGGGCGGCGGCGACGCGCTCGCGGGCCAGGAAGTCGGCGGGCGTGGCGTGGAAGTGCCGGCGGAAGAGCGCGTCGAGCTCCGCCGCGCCGACGCCCGCGGCGGCGGCCAGGCGCGCGGCGTCGGGGAAGGCGGCGGGGTCGCGGCGGACCTGGGCGGCGAGGGTCTCGGCCAGGTGCAGGTCGGGGGCGTCGGGCATCCGTCTACACCGCCGCGACGAAACCCCGCGTGAGGGATGCGCGCCCGGAGGGCCGGGACACGGGCGCGCCGGGGGTTTGGCGCGACCGGGGCCGGGCGCCGTTGGCCTGCGTTGTTTGCAGGCCTACGGCGCGCGCAGCCCGGCCCGGAGCGCAGCGAAGGGACACGCCCAAACGCAGTGCGAAATGCGGTTCACGGAGCCGTGCCGACACGGCGCAGCGGCCTCCCCGGGCGGGCGCCGGTCACGCGCGTGTCGCGCACCACGGGGACGCCGTTGACCAGCACGTGCACGATGCCCACCGAGGTCTGCACCGGGTTCTCGAAGGTGGCGCGGTCGCAGACGGTGGCCGGGTCGAAGAGCGTGAGGTCGGCGTACATCCCTTCCTTCACCACGCCGCGGTCGTCGAGCCCCACGCGCGCGGCGGGGAGCGCGGTGAACTTGCGCACGGCGTCTTCCAGCGTGAGCACGCGGCGCTCGCGCACGTAGCGGCAGAGGATGCGCGGGAACGAGCCGTACGCGCGCGGGTGCGGCTTGCCGGCCACGGTGGAGTCGGCGGCGCGGGCGCCGGCGTCGATCCCCACGCTCACCCACGGCTGGCGCATGGCGTACTCGATGTCTTCCTCCGACATCGAGAAGTAGATGGCCGCCGTGTTGGCGCGGTCGGCCACCAGCAGGTCGAAGAGCGCGTCCACCACCTCCTGCCCACGCGCGGCGGCGACGGCATCCAGGCGCATCCCCTCGTACTTCTCCAGGCTGTCCGTGCCGAAGTCGCTGATCAGCACGCCGCTGGGCCCGCCGGCGCTCTCGCCGATGCGCCAGTCGGTGCCGCCGGTGGTGAGCTCTTCGCGCAGGCGCCGGCGCACCGCCGGGTCGGCGAGGCGCGCCACCAGCGAGTCGGTGCCGCCGGCGTGCGCCCAGTTGGGGATGATGGCCGCGAGGTCGGTCCCGGAGGCGGGGTACGGGTACTGGTCGGCGGTGACGTCGAGGCCGCGGGCGCGGGCGGCCTCGATCGCCGCCACGGCCTGGCGCATCTTCCCCCAGTTGCGCTTCCCCGACGCCTTCAGGTGGTGGATCTGCACCCAGGTGCCGCCCGCCTGGCCGATGCGGATCGCCTCTTCGATGGCCTCCACCAGCCGGTCGCCCTCGGAGCGGATGTGCGAGGCGTAGCCGCCGCCCCAGCGCCCGGCCACCTTCGCCAGCTCGGCGATCTCCGCCTCGGGGGCGTACGAGGCGGGGGCGTAGATGAGCCCGGAGGAGAGCCCCAGCGCCCCCTGCCGCATCGCCTCGTCGACCAGCGCCTTCATCCGCTCCAGCTCCGCCGGGGTGGCGGGGCGGTCCACGTCGCCCATCACGTAGCGGCGCACGGAGCCGACGGTGACGAAGGTGGCCAGGTTGATGGCGGGGCGGGCGCGCTCCAGCGCCTGGAAGTAGCCGTCCAGGTCGGTCCAGGTGACGCGCGCGCGGGTGCTGTCGCCCAGCTCGCGCAGGGTGTTCTGGTTGACGGGGACCACGCTGGTGACCTCGCCGGTGACCTCGCTGGTGATCCCCTGCGTGATCTTGGAGACGGCCCGCCCGTCGCGCAGCAGCGGGTACTCGGAGTGCCCCAGCATGTCGATGAACCCCGGCGCCACCACGAGCCCCGTGGCGTCGATGGTGTCGCGCGCCACGGCCCCCGGAAGGAGCCCCACGGCGGCGATGCGGTCGCCCCGGATCGCCACGTCGCCGCGGTACCACGGGCTCCCGGTGCCGTCCACGATCCTCCCGCCGCGGATCAGCAGGTCGTACGGCTCGCCGGGCGTGGCCGACCGGGTCGCCGTCGGCGCGGTCGGCGCGGTCGGCGGTTGCTGCCGCTGGGCGGACGGCGCGCAGGCGGCCAGGAGCGCGAGCGCGAGGGGCCGGGCGGGGCGGAGGGGCATCGGAGTATCTCGTCGGATGTGGCCGGGAGTTTCGGGAGGAAATTGGGTGGGCGAGGCCTTCGCGCGAAAGAGGCGAGCGTTGCCCCTCGCGAAGCAGTCGAGGAAAAGATACATTCTGGACGAGATCTTCCTCGGCACCCACGAGGATCAACGTGAGGAGTCATGGAGAAGCTCTGGAAGGTTGGTGACCGGTCCCGGGCGATCTGCGAGAACTGTGGGAGGGTGGTCGAGACCCGTTTCGAGTTCCGCACTTACCCGCTCGTCAGTCCCCGGATCAACGTGCCGGACGTGCTCGTGGCCGTGTGCGCCGAGTGCGACGGGATCGTCGCAGTCCCATATCAATCGACACCCAGGCTGAACGAGGCGAGGAAGACGGCTCTGGGTGGATGATACCAGTCCCAGGGACGGTTCTGGATGGATTCCCGATCTTTCGGCGAACGGCAAAAAGCCTCACACGGAGTTAACGGAGTCAACGGAGAACCCCCGCAGTTCTCCGTTAACTCCGTTTCCTCCGTGTGAGACATTCAGTTATGGTCTCCCGGGCGATCCTCCGCAAAATGGCATGACCCTGTGAAGGCGGGTTGTGCGCGCCAGGGATCATCAACCAGGAAGGCCGCGGACTCGCCGCGGCCTTCGCACTTCGCACCTCGCACTTCGCACCTGCGGTCACGCCGCCGGCTCCGGCTCCTCCACCAGCCGCCGCGCGAAGGAGAGGGCACCGTGCACGGCGTCGCTCACCGCGGGGCGGACGCTGAACGCGTACTCGAACTCCTCCAGCGCGCCCTCCACCACCCCGGCGTAGAAGGGGTTCGAGAGCACGCCGCCGTGGAAGACGACGGGGACGGCGCCGCTCCAGGGCTCCAGCCGGCGGGCGAGCGCCAGGGCGTGGCAGGCCAGCTCGCGCGCCTCGCGCTCCGCCACGCCCAGCGCCACCGGGTCGCCCTGCTCGGCGGCGGAGATCACGTGCCTGGCCAGCTTCGCCACGGCCGACTTGTCCACGCGCCCGGCCCAGGGCGGGATGGCGCTGGGGCCGTCCAGCTCCAGCGCTTGGAGGAAGAGGTCGAGGAGCCGCGTGCGCGGGCCCCGCCCGTCCGCCGCCCGGAGCGCCGCCGCCAGCCCCGCGCGCCCGAGCGACCAGCCGCTCCCCTCGTCGCCGACGACCATCCCCCAGCCGCCGCAGCGCTCCACCCGCCCGTCTTCGGCGCGGGCGTAGGCCACCGAGCCGGTGCCGGCGATCAGCAGCACGCCGGCGCCGCCGCCCAGCGCGCCCTCCAGCGCCACCGCGCCGTCGGTGGTCACCCGCACCCGCCCGGCCACGCCCGCGGCCGCGAGCGCCGCCTCCACCTCGGCGCGCTCGTCCTCGTTGCCCACCCCGGCCAGGCCCGCGCAGAGCGCCGCCGGGGGCTCGGAGAGGCCCGCCTCGGCCAGGGCGTCGCGCACCAGGGCGGCCAGCATGTCGGCGGTGGCGGCGGGGTGGCGCGGGTCGACGAGGCCGGCGGGGCCCACCCGCCGCGCCAGCTCGCGCCCGCCCTCGCCGGCCAGCACCAGCGTGGTGCGCGTGCCGCCGCCGTCGATCCCGGCGAACGTAGACATTCGTCCCGCGGCCGCTCTAGCCGACCCGGCCGCCGGCCTCGCCCACCGCGTCCGCGGCGCGCACCCGGTAGGCGCCCGGGTGGTCGGTGGCGCGGCGGAAGCGCGGCGGGGCGGCCAGCGCGCTGGTGGGCACCGGCTCGCGCTCCAGCGGCCGCCCGTTCTGGCGCACCACGTACGCCTCCATGGCGAAGTACTCGGGGAGCCCCAGCGCGTCCACGATGTGCGCGGTGGCGGTGTTGCGCTCCTCGACGCGCTGCCAGAACTCGCGCTCGTCCTGCCCCGGGAACGGCGCCTTGTCCTTCTGGCTCTGGTGCTTGAAGATCGCCAGGATCTTGGTGTCGAGCTCCTCTTCCGAGAGCGGCACCAGCACGTCGGCCTGGGCCACGCTCCACTCCTGCCAGGCGCCGCGGTAGTACCACACCTCGGGCGGCTCGCCGGAGTACTGCTCGAGCGCCAGCTCCACCGCCTGCAGGCACATGCGGTGGGTGCCGTGCGGGTCCGACAGGTCGCCGGCCACGAACACCAGCTCGGGGCGCCGCTCCTCCAGCAGGCGCAGCGTGATCGCCACGTCCTCGGGGCCGATCGGGTCCTTGCGCACCTTCCCCGTCTGGTAGAAGGGGAGGTTCAGGAAGCACGCCTGCTCGCGCGTCATCCCGAAGGTCTCGATCCCCGACACCGCCTCGGCCTCGCGGATGCGCCGCTTGATCTGCAGCACCTCGGGGATGTCGACCTGCCCGGGGTGCTTGCTCTCCAGGAAGGTCTCGATGCGGGTCGCCAGGTCCTCCACCTGCCCGTCGCCCAGCGCGAAGTCGCGGCTGAAGCGGCGCAGCCAGTCCAGGTAGCGCCGCACCTCGTGGTCGAAGACGGCGATGTTCCCCGAGGTCTGGTAGGCGACCGTGATCTCGTTGGCGTTCTGGTGCAGCTTGTTGAGGATGCCGCCCATCGAGATCACGTCGTCGTCGGGGTGCGGGCTGAAGACGATGATGCGCTTGCCGTGCGGCAGCTTGCTCCGGCCCTGGATCTTGGCGATCAGCGCGTTGAACACCTCGCCGTTCAGGGGCCCGGCCGAGCCGTACCTCGCCAGCAGGGAGGACAGGTGGTGCTCGCGGTAGTCCTCGGGGTCGAGCTTGAGGATCGACTTCCCCGTGGTCTGGCTGAGCCAGATCACCGCCTCGATCTCCAGCCGGCGCGTCCACTTCACCTCGCCCACCACCCACGGCGTCTTGATGCGGGTGAGCTCGGCGGCGGCCGCGGGGTCCAGGTAGAAGGTGGCGTTCGGGTGGTTCTGCAGGTACGTGGCCGCCACGTCGGGGTCGGGCTCGCCCTCCACCGAGCGGCGCACGATGGCCGCCTTGTGCTCGCCGGTGGCCACCAGGGCGATCTCCTTCGCCTCCAGGATGCTGGCCACGCCCATGGTGATGGCCTCGGTGGGAACGTTGTCCTCGCCGAAGAAGTCGCCCGCGGCGTCGCGCCGGGTGACGGTGTCGAGGGGGATGAGCCGCGTCCGCGACTCGACCCCCGAGCCGGGCTCGTTGAAGCCGATGTGCCCCGTCTTGCCGATCCCCAGGATCTGGAAGTCGATCCCGCCGGCCTCCCGGATCTGCCGCTCGTAGTGGGCGCAGAACTCCTCCACCTGCTCGCGGGGGACGTCGCCGGCGGGGACGTGGACGTTCTCCCTGGGGATGTCGATGTGGTCGAAGAGGTTCTCCCACATGTAGCGCACGTAGCTGTGGATGCTGTCGGGCGCCATGGGGTAGTACTCGTCGAGGTTGAAGGTCACGACGCGGGAGAAGTCGAGCCCTTCCTCGCGGTGCATGCGGATCAGCTCGCGGTAGATGCCGATCGGCGTGCTCCCGGTGGCCAGCCCCAGCACGGCGGGGCGGCCCTCGGCGTTCCTCTGCCGGATGATCTCGGCGATGCGCCCGGCGATGGTGCGGGCGATCTGGTCGTACTCGACGATGACGACGGGGACGCGCTCGCGGGTCTGCGCCATGCTGGTCTCGGTCGGCTGGTTCGCTCGTTTTGCGTGTGGTGGAACCGAGGCCCGGGCTGCACGCATCGGGCCAGCGGTGCCCTCACGTGGGGCCCTCTCCCCCGCGCGCCCTGGTCCGCTCGTTCCTCGCGGACGGAGGGCGCGCTCCCCTCTCCCAGACTGCGGGAGAGGGGAAACACCCCGGCGCTGCGCGCGACGAATTCGCGCCGGACCTCGGCCTCCACGCGTGGATGGCGGCCCCCGCAGCCTCCGCAGGAGGCTTCCTGCCGTGGTTGCCGCGGCTTCAGCCGCCAGCCAACTACTGCCGCCGTGCCTCCCAGTCGATCAGCGGCGCGTCGAAGATCGACTGCTGCACGGCGTCGGCGACGGCGCGGCGCAGCGCGACGTGCTTCTGGTTCTGCGACGTGGGGTTCACGCGGTTCGTCAGCAGCACCACGAAGAGGCCGCGCTCGGGGTCCACCCAGAGCGAGGTGCCCGTGTACCCCGTGTGCCCGAAGCTGCGCGGGCCGAAGTAGTGCCCCGCGCTCGACTGCCCCGAGGGCGTGTCCCACCCCAGCGCGCGGCTGGAGCGCGGGCCCTGCGGCGCCGTCCACCGCGCCAGCGTCTGCGGGCGGACGATGCGCACGCCGCCGTACTCGCCCCCGTTCAGCAGCATCTGCGCGAAGACGGCCAGGTCGCGCGCGCTGCTGAAGAGCCCCGCGTGCCCCGCCACCCCGCCCAGCGCCCAGGCGTTGGGGTCGTGCACCTCGCCCCAGATCTTCCCCCCGCGCGCCGAGTCGACCTCCGTGGCGGCGATGCGCGGGCGGAGCGACGGCGGCGGCCGGTAGCCGGTGTCGCGCATCCCCAGCGGGCGGAAGACGCGGGCCTGGGTCCACTCGTCCAGCGGCTGGCCGGTGATCCGCTCGATCACCAGCCCCGCCAGCACCAGGTCCCAGTCGCTGTAGACCGTCTGCGTCCCCGGCGCGTAGCGGAGCGGGCGCGCGCTGATCTGCTGCAGGTACTGCTCGCGCCCGCGGAACCGCTGGTGCAGGGGGGCGAACGCCTCGAATCCCCCGCTGTGGGTGAAGATCTGCCGCACGGTGATCGCCTGCTTGGCGCTGTCCGCGAGCCCCGGCAGGTAGTAGGCGACGCGCTGGTCCAGGCCCAGCATCCCCCACTCCTCCAGCATCATCGCCGCCGTCGTGGTGGCGACGACCTTGGTGAGCGACGCCAGGTCGAAGATCGTGCTGTCCGTCACCCCGGGCGAGCCGGGCGCCCAGTCCACCGTGCCGTAGCCGCGCAGGTGCACCAGCCGCCCCCACCGGCCGACCGCGATGGCCACCGCCGACGCCGCCGAGTCCGCCACGGCCGCGCGGGCGAGCGAGTCCAGCCGCGCCGGGAGGCTCCCGTCCATCCCCACGGCCTCGGGCGGGGCGGGCGCCAGCGTGCTCGCGTACTCGACCCACGGCACGGGCGCGGGCTCCGGTGCGGGCGCGGGCGCGGGTGCCGGCGCGGGGACGGGCGCCGTGGGCCGGGCGGGGGTGCAGGCGGCGAGCGCGAGCGCCGCCGCCAGCAGGATGCGCGTCACCCTCACCTCCCCGTACTGGCGGGGCGCGAGACGCCGCTCCCGCGCGGGTGGCCGGGGAGCGAGACCGGGAGCCGCCCGCCGATCGCCGCGCGGCCCAGGATCGCGTCCGCCGCCGCCTCCTGCGAGACGCCCGCGCTCCCCCAGGCCACCAGGTAGGCGCCGACCGCGGGGAAGGAGCGCAGCAGGTACGGGCTGCCGAAGGAGACCACGACCACCGGGCGCCCGGCGGCCTCGACCGCCTGCACCCACTGCGCGAAGGCGGCGGGGACCTCGACGGTGCCCTGGTACTCGCGCGGGGTCACATACGCCGAGACCACCACCACGTCGGCCGAGTCGGCCAGGCGGCGGAGCTCGGCGTAGCGCGCGGCCGTGGTGGAGGCGGAGGCGCGCGCCGTCTCCACCCGCCGTCCGCCCGCGCCCAGGCCGCGCGCGAAGGCGCCGCCGGGCGAGCCGCGGTCGGCGTAGACCACGGAGAGGATGCGCCGCGCCCCGGCGGCGAGCGGCACCAGCCCGCGCCGGTCGCGCACCAGGGTGATGGAGCGCCGCGCCACCTCGGCCGCCAGCGCGCGGTTCTCGGGGCTGTCGGCGGCCTGCGCGGCGGCGGCGGGGTCGACCGGACCGCGGCGGGGAATGCCCGCCTTCGACTTGGCGGCCAGGACGCGGCGGACCGACTGGTCGATGCGGGCCATGGGGATGCGGCCCGCCTCGACCGCGCGGACCACGGCGTCGATGGTGCCGGGGATGTCGGTGGGCTGCAGCAGCATGTCGGCGCCGGCCTCGATGGCCAGCAGCGCGGCCTGGCCCTGGCCGTAGCGCCGGGTGAGCGCGCCCATGTTCATGGCGTCGGTGAACACCAGCCCCTGGAAGCCCAGCTCGCGCCGGAGCAGCCCGTCCGTCATCTGCGGCGAGAGCGAGGCGAGCCGGTCGCTGCTGGTGACGCGCGGCACGGCGATGTGGCCCACCAGCATCCCGTCGATCCCCGCGCGCACGGCGGCCGCGAAGGGCACCAGCTCCACCGCGTCCAGCCGCGCGCGGTCGGCGTCGATGCTGGGGAGGTCGATGTGGCTGTCGGTGTGGGTGTCGCCGTGGCCGGGGAAGTGCTTGCCGGCCGCCAGGAGCCCGCCCGCGCGCACGCCGCGGGTGTAGGCGGCCGCGAAGCGCGCCACCGCGTGCGGGTCCTCGCCGAAGGAGCGGGTGTTGATGATCGGGTTGGACGGGTTGGAGTTGACGTCCAGCACCGGCGAGAGCGTCAGGTGCAGCCCCACCGCGCGCCCCGTGCGCCCGATCGCCCGGCCCACCTCGAAGGCGAGCGAGTCGGAGCCGGTCGCCGTCACCGCCATCACCGGGGGGAAGTGGGTGCCGCCGGGGGAGAGGCGCATCCCCGGCCCGCTCTCCATGTCGGTGATCACCAGCAGCGGCACCTTGGCGCGCCGCTGCAGCGCGTTCAGCTTGGCCGCGTACGCCTGCGGCGAGCCGATGGAGATGATGATCCCGCCCACGTCGTCGGTCTCGACGCTGCGGAGGAGGCGCGCCATCTCGTCGGGGTTGGCGGCCGGGCCCTGCCCCGAGCTCCAGGCGAGCACCATCTGCCCCACCTTCTCGCGCAGGCTGAGCGAGGCGAGCACGCTGTCCACCCAGCGCTCGTCGACGGGATCGAGCGCGGGGGGGAGGTCGGGGACGTTGCTGCGCGGCGCGCGGGCCTCGGCGCGCCGCTCGGCGCCGCGGTCTTCGGCGGCCGACTCGCGCGGGGACGAGCAGGCGCCCAGCAGCACGGCGGCCAGGGCGAGGGACAGGGGCACGGACCTCGGTCGGTCGAAGGGGGATCTTGCGGCAACGTAGGCCGCGACGGACACTGAGTCAAACCGCAAGTCTGCACCGCTCCCGAAGGTCGTGGACTGGGGATGGCTGCGGGGGATGCAACGGGTGGGCCCCGAGCGGGGGCGCGGCATCCGCGCGGGGCCCTCACCCGGCGCCGCTACCGCGTCGCCACCCTCTCCCAACTTCGGGAGAGGGTACTCGACGAGGCCCGGCGCGGAAGGCGGGCGGTTCGCAGGGGCGAGGCCTGCCTCGACCGGCGGGGCCGGCCCTCTGCACGATGGGCGGGCAATGTGCCAGGGCCACCTTCGCGCGGACTCGCAGGCTCGCCCCTACGAGCTCCACACGCGTCGCGCGACGGAACCCTGCGTGGGCGGCGGTTCGTAGGGGCGAGGCCTGCCTCGACCGGCGGGGCCGGCCCTCTGCACGATGGGCGGGCAATGTGCCGGACCCACCTTCGCGCGGACTCGCAGGCTCGCCCCTGCGAGCTCCGCACGCGTCGCGCGACGGAACCCTGCGTGAGGGATGCGCGCCCGGAGGGCCGGGACGCGGGCGCGCCGTGGGGTTTGGCGCGACCGTGGCCCGGCCCGGAGCGCAGCGGAGGGACACGCCCGAACCGCAGTGCGAAGTGCGAAGTGCACACTGCTCACCTTGAAGGATCGTCGAAAGTGGAAGACTTGCAATCGCCGCCGCCGTCGGCGCTCCAGCTCTCGCCGGAGGAGATGCGTGCGCTCGGATACCGCGTGGTGGACCGGATCGTCGCGCACGTGGCCGGGGTGCGCGACCAGGCGGTGTCGGGCGGCGCGCCGCGCGCGGAGATGGAGCGGCGCCTGCGCGAGCCGCCGCCGGAGGAGGGGCGCGGCTGGGAGGCGGCGCTGGAGCGCACCATGGCCGACGTCTTCGGGCCGATGTCGCACGTGGACCACCCGCGCTTCTTCGCCTACGTCCCCTCGCCGGGGAGCTTCGTGGGGGCGATGGCGGACGCGCTGGTGAGCGGGCTGAACCCCTTCGCCGGGGCGTGGGCGACCGCGGCGGGCGCGGCGGAGGTGGAGCTGGTGGCGGCGGACTGGCTGCGCGGCCTCTGCGGGCTGCCGGAGGGCGCGGGCGGGGCG
Source organism: Longimicrobium sp. (assembly GCA_036389795.1). Lineage (NCBI taxonomy): Bacteria > Pseudomonadati > Gemmatimonadota > Longimicrobiia > Longimicrobiales > Longimicrobiaceae > Longimicrobium > Longimicrobium sp. The sequence goes on along the minus strand of DASVWD010000274.1, from coordinate 13,882 downwards.
TTCGTGAGCGGGGGGTCGATGGCGAACCTCACCGCGCTCGCCGTGGCCCGCTGGCGGCGCTTCGGCGCGGAGGACTTCTCGCGCGCGGTGGTCTACTGCTCGGACCAGGCGCACTCCTCCATCCACCGGGCGGCGCGCGTGCTCGGCTTCCGCCCGGAGCAGGTGCGCGTGCTGCCGGCGGACGGCGCCTACCGTCTCCCGGTCGAAGAGCTGGAGCGTGCGGCGGAGGCGGACCGCGCGGCGGGCCTCGTCCCCTTCCTCGCCGTCGGCAGCGCGGGGACGACGAACACGGGCGCGGTCGACCCGCTCCCGGCGCTGGCGGAGGCCTGCCGGCGGCTGGGGACGTGGATGCACGTCGACGGGGCGTACGGCGCTCCGGCCGTTCTCACCGAGCGGGGGCGCGAGCTGCTGCGGGGGATCGAGCGGGCCGACTCGGTCTCGCTCGACCCGCACAAGTGGCTCTTCCAGCCGTTCGAGTGCGCCTGCATCCTGGTGCGCGACGGCGGGGCGCTGCGCGACGCGTTCCGCATGGTCCCCGAGTACCTCAAGGACAGCGACCGCGCGGAAGAGGAGGTCAACTTCCGCGACTGGGGCGTGCAGCTCACCCGGAGCTTCCGCGCGCTCAAGCTGTGGCTGTCGGTCCAGGTGCACGGCCTCGCCGCCTTCCGCGCGGCGGTCGCCCGGGGGATGCGCCTCGCCGAGGTCGCCGAGGAGGAGCTGCGCGCCTCGCCGGCGTGGGAGGTGGTGACCCCGGCGCAGCTCGCCATCGTCACCTTCCGCCACGTGGGCGCGGGGACGAAGGAGGGCGCGGCGCTCGACGAGCTGCAGCGCCGCATCGCTACCGCGATGGTGCGGGACGGGTGGGCGATGCTGAGCACCACGGAGCTGGGCGGCCGCGCGGCGCTGCGCCTGTGCACCATCAACCCGCGCACCACGGACGACGACGTGCGCGAGACGGTGCGCCGCCTGGAGCGCATCGGCCGGGAGCTGGCGGGGCGAGCGTGAGCGCGGACCTTTCCCGAACGCGCGCCGCCCCGCATCATTGAGCGGCCTTCTCACCCGCACGTCAGATCCGCCACGCGCCCGCCGTTCCATCCCCGGACCCCACCTGTTCCCACGACCGACACGACCCATGAACCTCAAGCGATTCGCGCCCGCGCTCCTGCCGCTCCTCGCCCTCGCCTGCAGCGGCGGCGATTCGGCCCGCATGACGGAGGAGGATGCGGGCTCCGCCGCTCCGTCCGTCGCCCTGGAGACGGCCCCGGTGCAGGCTCCCGCAGCGGCCTCGAGGGAGTCCCCCGCGGCGAGGTCGGCCGAGGGGTATGCCCAGGGTACGGACCAGGGAACAGCCGCCACCGCCGACACCGCCTCGGGCGCGGCGCAGCCGAACGCGCAGCAGGCCGCGCCGTCGATGATCATCCGCACCGGCACGGCGGTGGTGGAGGTCGACTCGCTGGAGCCGGCCATCGAGCAGGTGCGGCGGCTGGCGCAGCAGCTGGGCGGCTACGTGGGCAACACCACCATCACCGCGGGCGACCGGGAGTCGCGCAGGGCCGACCTGGAGCTGAAGATCCCTTCGGCGCGCTTCGACCAGGCGCTCGCCGGGATCCGCCCCGTGGGCGAGGTGGAGAGCGTGCAGGTCACCGCGCAGGACGTGGGCGAGGAGTTCGTGGACGTGAGCGCGCGGATGGCGAACGCGCGCCGCCTGGAGGAGCGCCTGGTGAGCCTGCTGGCCACGCGCACGGGGCGCCTGGAAGACGTGCTCACGGTGGAGCGCGAGCTGGCGCGCGTGCGCGAGGAGATCGAGCGCTACGAGGGCCGCCTGCGCTACCTGCGCACCCGCGTGGCGGTCAGCACGCTCACGGTCACGCTCCACGAGCCGCAAGCGGTGGTGGGCGACTACCCGGGGCAGAACCCGATCCTGGAGGCGTTCGGAAAGGCGTGGCGGATCTTCGTCGGGTTCATCGCCGCGCTGATCGCCTCGCTGGGGTTCCTGGTGCCGCTGGCCCTGATCATCGCCGCCATCGTGTGGGCGGTCCGCAAGCTGAAGCTCTTCGACCGCGGCCGGCGCCCGCCGCCCCCGTACACCGGCCCGTACCAGGGGCCGCCGCCCCCTCCTCCGCCGGCGCCGGGACCGCCTCCGCCGCCTCCATCCGCGGACGCGCGGTGAGGAGAGCAGGCGAGACGACGTGAACCGACGATGCCCCGGAGCTCCCCGACCCGGGGCATCGTCGCGGCGCCTTCGGCTCCCGCCCCACACCCCTCGTCGGGCGATCCCCCGTTGCGCCCGCCGCCCCCGCCGCGCACCTTCCCGCTCGCAGGCTGTCCCCTGTTCCCTGTTCCCTGAAGCTCCTTGTCGTTGAAGCTCGGTGTGGTGGACCAGTCGCCGGTGCGCACGGGCGGCACGGGCGCGGACGCGGTGCGCGAGACGGTGGAGCTGGCGCGCGCGTGCGAGCGGCTGGGGTACGCGCGCTACTGGCTGGCCGAGCACCACAGCACCAACTCCTTCGCCGGCTCGGCCCCCGAGGTGCTGATCCCGGCGGTCGCCGCCGCCACGCGCACCATCCGCGTCGGCGCGGGCGGGGTGCTGCTCACGCACTACTCGCCGTTCAAGGTGGCTGAGCAGTTCCGCATGCTGGAGACGCTCTTCCCCGGGCGCATCGACCTGGGCGTCGGCCGCGCGCCGGGGGGCGACGCGCGCACCGTGCAGGCGCTCCAGTACGGGCGCGCCGCGCTGCCGATCGAGTACTTCCCGCAGCAGGTGGAAGACCTGGCCGGCTGGCTCGGCAACACGTATCCCAAAAGCCACCCCTGGGGCCGCGTGCGCGCCATGCCGCGCGGCGACACCGTCCCCGAGCTGTGGCTGCTGGGCTCGGGCGGCGGCAGCGCGCTGGTGGCGGCCGAGCTGGGCACCGGCTACTCGTTCGCGCAGTTCATCTCCGGCGAGGACGGCGCGGCGCTGGCCGAGGCCTACCGCGAGCGCTTCCGCCCGGGCGGGCGCCTCGCGAAGCCGCGCATCAGCGTGGCGCTGGGGGTGATCTGCGCCGAAACGAGCGAAGAAGCGCGGCGGCTGGCGTCAGGCGTCGAGCTGTGGCGGCGCCGCATCGTGCGCGGCTACGACCGCGGCATCCCCTCGCCCGACGAGGCGCTGGCCGAGCTGGGCCCCGACTGGCGTCCGCCGCCCGTGGGCACCGACGGCGCGCGGATGATCGCTGGCGACCCGGGCGAGGTGCGCGCCGAGCTGCTGCGCGTCGCGGCCCGCTACGGCGCCGACGAGGTGCTGGTGGTGACCGTGACGCACGACTTCGCCGCCCGCCTGCGCTCCTACGAGCTGCTGGCGGAGGCGATGGGACTGGAGGTGGGCGCGGCGGACGGGAGTGCGCCGGGGCGGTGACGGGACGCCGCGTCGAACTTTGGGGGGAATGGAAGACGGCCGGGTCAGCAGACCCGGCCGTCGAACCGTCTGAGGGCGGGCGCCCGCGGCGCGCGGGGCGCTTGGGTATCCGGACGCGGTTGTGCGGTGGGCCCGCACGCTTTTACGGCTTCAGCCGGACTGCCACCGCGCGTTGTCCGTGGGATCGCCCGCCTGGGCACGTATGGTAGGCTGTTCGCCGCGGCGCGTCAACCAAACGTATGGCGCGGGGGCACTTACGCAGTTTGTTCGGGACCTTGTGTGAACTTGTAAGGTGGCTCCAAGCGTCTCCCGAGCATAGACCCGCTTGCATTCATCAGCGAGCAGCATTAGTTGTTACGTTATGGCATTTTGGTCCCCTGCCCTGTCCGTCGGTTCTGCACGCGAATGCGCTTCTACTATTCGACCCAGTCGTTCCTAGCGTGGTGTCTCAACCGCCACTTTTACGACGATGTCCATTACGTCTACGTGGCGCCCTTTTACCCGTACCGTCTTCCAAATCCCAAGTCGTCGAACCCGCTGGAAATCTACAAAGACCTGTACCAGCCTTGGGCGGACCGCGATGAGTTCGACAATTTCATCACCATCCATCGCATCAAGTTGAAGAAGGGTATCGTTGCAAAGGAGAGCGAAGGGGTCGTCGATGGAGACACAGCTCAGCGGTTGCTGAACATCTGCGATCATGTAAGTGTTAAATTCCTGTACCCGATCATTTATCGGGTGGATATCGAGGCGGTCGGGGATTGGAGGCTCCACAAGGCTGGATCAGGACTGCTCGAATCGGATGAGTACCTGATCAGGGATCTTGGTGGAGACGAGTTCGACCTGCTATTTTACGACGAGCACGTAGATGAGGATCGCCTGGATTTGAACCTGGTCTACGAGCTGGAGCCAGGCGACCCGGTCACAGCCATGGAGATACTGAGGTCACATGCCTACCGAAGTCCTGTCTAGGGCTCCCAGGAAGGAGCGATTGGGCGGCTTCGCTCTCCTGGAGCCGCAGGATCTCAGGCGACTGCTCGACGACGAGCGAGCGCGGGACATGTACCTTCGTGCGCTACTGCTCATGGAAGACATTGTCTGCGAACTCTGGGATCAGCCGTCGCACTCGCGGTTCGACGAAGCCGAGTGGGAGACGCAGGGTCACCAGCTCTCGGCCTTCTTCGACGGGGAAGACGGTCTCTCGCGCAATGTCCGCGACAACCTTGAGCGCGCCCGCGACATGCGTGAGCAGGTCCTGGTTGCAAAGACGCACTCTGAAACGGCCCTGCTACGGACAGAAGCTACCCGGTTCATGCGCTCTCTGCTTTTTACCTACAATCAGGTACGCGTGCTCGGATAACCCCTCTCTCCCACCCTCGCGGGCTATCTTCCCACCGTCACCCCCACCACGTTGTCGTCGATCCGCCGGTCGATCAGCTTGTGCAGCGGGTCGATGCCGGCGCGCGCGGGGCGCCCCTCGACGACGACGCGGATCGTCTGCGTGGCCCGCGTGACGCGGTGCTTGCGCAGGTAGAGAGGCTCGGGGTCGCCCGCCGCGTAGACGCCCACGTCGATCCAGTCGCCCAGCGGCTGCGGCGTCTCTTCTCCCAGGCTGTCGGCGCGCAGCTTGGCCGCCTGCACGGTGAGCGACACCTCCCACCGTCCCCCGCCCAGCTCCCGCGCCGTCGCCGACACCGCCCGGTTCTCGTAGAGCGTCACGTGCTCGAAGAGGTCGGATACGACGTGCTTCAGCGAGTCCGGCGTGGCCGCCCGCAGGTGCGCCACCAGGTCGCGCGCGGTGGGGTACGGCGGGCCGCGGAAGCGCCACTCGCGCAGGAACGCCCGCAGCGCGCCGTTCACCCGCTCCTCCCCGATCCAGTCGCGCAGCGCGTACATCGCCAGCGCGCCCTTGTTGTAGTGGATGTACTGCTGGTTCTCCACCAGCATCAGCGGCAGCTCGCCGCGGCTCTCGGCGCCGCGCCCCTCCAGGTACTGGTCCATCTCGTAGCGCAGGAAGCGCCCGATCTGCTCCCGGCCGTACTCCCGCTCCATCACCATCAGCGCGCCGTACTCGGCCAGCGTCTCCGAGAGCATCGCCGCGCCCTGCACGTCGGCCGGCGCCACCTGGTGCCCCCACCACTGGTGCGCCACCTCGTGCGCCGTCACGAAGAACGGGTAGTCGATGTCGCCCTCGCGCACGTCGGCGATGAAGCCGATGGCCTCGGAGTAGGGGATGGTGTTGTCGAAGCTCTGCGCGAACTCGCCGTAGCGCGGGAACTCCAGGATGCGCACCTGCCGGTGCTGGTAGGGCCCGAACTCGCGCGTGTAGTAGCCGAGCGACGCCTGCACCGAGCGGACCATCCGCTCCACGTTCCATTCGTGCCCCGGGTGGTGGTAGACCTCGATGGAGACCCCGTCCCAGCGGTCGCGCCGCACCCGGTAGCGGGCGGAGAGGAAGGCGTAGAAGTTCAGGATCGGCGCGTCCATCCGGTAGTGGAAGAAGCGCCGCCCGCCCGCCGTCCACGCGCGCTGCAGGTAGCCGGGCGCAACGGCCGTCTGCCCGGCGTCGGTGCTCAGCGTCACCTCGAAGTCCATCCAATCGGCGTCGCGCGCCACGAAGTTGCGCGTCCGCGCCCGCGGGTCGTCGATCCGGGCCGCGCGGGGGCGGGGCGGGAGGTGGTGCTCCTCGCGCGCCCCGGGGTCGTCCAGCTCGCCGTCGGGGTTGTAGCCGATCCCCGGCAGCCACCGGCTGTCGAAGAAGGTGCCGTTGCCCACCACCGGCTGATACGACGGCTCGTTCTCGAAGCCGCGGCTGTCGTGCTCCAGGTGGAAGACGAGCTGCGCCGAGTCGCCCGGGAGGAGCGGGCGCGCCAGCCGGAAGACGTAGTAGCCCCTGGCGCTGTCGGAGACCACGCGCGCGGCCGGCCGGTCCAGCCGCAGCTCGCGCACCTGCAGCGAGTTGAGCAGGTCGACGTGCACCGAGTCGATCCGCGCGCCCGAGCGGTTCACCAGCCGGTACGTCCCGCGGAGCCGCAGGTCGCGCCGCCCGGCGAAGATGTCCACCTCGAGCCGCGCCCCCGCGATCCGCGGCTGGGGGACCCACTCCCAGCGCTTGTAGTCCTTCTCGTACCCGGCCTGGACCCGCTCGCCCTCGTCGTCGGTCTCGAAGTGGTTGAGGACGGCGGTGTTGTAGTAGATGAACCCGCCGGTGGCCAGCACCAGCAGGGCGGCCAGCGCCGTCCCCGCCAGCAGGGGCCGCGTCATCCGCCGCCGGGCCTCGCGCAGGCGCCAGCGCCCGCCCGCGTCCTGCCCGCGCACCCAGAGCAGGTGCGTGGCCGCGGCCAGCAGCAGCGTCCACAGCCCCCAGTAGAGCGTGAACCAGCGCCACGACACCAGCGCGTGCCCGTAGCCGTTCAAGTCCGAGTAGGTGAGGCTGGGTGCCGAGCCGAAGAGGGCCAGGTTGTGCTCCACCCCCAGCAGCCCGTACAGCACCAGCGAGCCCACCACCCACAGCAGGAAGAGGAAGTGCCCCACGTACTTGTGGTTGACCAGCGCCTGGATGAAGAGCGCCAGCCCCACGACCGGCACCCACCCCGCCAGCCCGTACACGAACAGCTCGGACAGGTACAGCCCCGGCTCGAAGCGGTACCACCCCCGCGACACCTGCAGCAGGACGCCGCAGAGCATCGCCACGCCCTGCAGCGCGGCGACCACGGCCAGGAGCGCCAGGAAGCGCGCCGCCAGCGAGAGCCAGGTGGGCACCGGGAGCGCGTCGTGGATCCCCGCCGCGCGCAGCTCGCGCTCGTTCCACACCAGCTCGCCCGCGTAGACGGCGATGATGACGATCACGAAGAGGGTGAGGCTCCCCTGCACCGCCTCCAGCACCCGGTAGGTCACCGGGTAGGTGGGGGTGCCGTAGACGGCGTCGGTCGAGCGGCCGATGGTGAGCGCCAGCAGCACCCCCAGCGCCACCAGCACCGGGAACCACACGTTCGCCACCACCTGCGAGAGCGCCCGCCGCGTCTCGCCCGCGAGCTGCAGGAGCCGGGCGCCGGCGTCGAAGCGGCGCCGCGCCGCGGGGACGCGCAGCACGGGCGGCGGCGGCGCCCCGGCGGCCGGGTCCCAGGCGGCCCTGGCGCGCCCCTCCGCCGCGTGGCGGAAGCGGAAGTGCAGCGCGCACGCGCCCAGCACCGCCGCGCCCACCCCCAGCCAGAGAAGCCGGTTCGCCGCGAGCAGCCCCAGCCAGGGGACGTCGCGGGTGTTCCGCTCCGCCACCGTCCAGTAGCGCGTGGCTCGGGCCAGCGCCGTGTTCCCGAACGGGTCCAGCAGCGCCCCCGCCGGCCCGGCGTCCACCGCCATCAGGCTGAGCCGGGCGATCGACCACGCCACCAGGAGCGCCAGGCCGCCCACGTACACCGGCAGCATCCGCCGCGTGGAGAGCGCCAGCGCCACGAAGAGCGCCGCCGTGAAGAGGACGTTGGGGACGACCAGGAAGGCGAAGGGCGCCAGGAACGCGCCCGGGCGGAAGGGGCCGACGAGGTCCGGGTTCACGGACGGCCAGGCGCAGGCGGCCAGCACCCCCAGCGGGATGCCGGTGAGAACCACCAGGGTCGCCCCCACCGCGCCCAGCCAGCGCCCCAGCAGGTAGTCGCGCGGGCGGACCGGGGTGGTGAAGAAGAGCGGGTGCGCGACCGTCTGGAAGTCGCGCTGCACGGCGGTCCCCGCGATCCCCGCCACGATCGGCACGGCCAGGATCGACGCCCGCAGCAGCGCGGCCGCCACGAACGCCGGCGAGTTGATCCACAGCACGCGGTTGAAGTCGAACGCCGACCACGCGCCGCCCGCCATGCTGGTGGTCAGGAACGAGATCCCGGCCAGCACCAGCAGGAACACCCAGGGCGAGACGCGCCGGAGCTGGTAGCGCGCCTCGAACGCGGCCAGCCGCGGCACCGCCCTCACGGCGCCCCCGCTTCGCCGGACGCCCGGGGCGCCTCCGCCGGCCGCCCTCCGCCCAGCACCACGCGCGACTCGATCACCAGCGCGTCGCCGGCCTCCGGCGCCGCGGGGCCGGACGCTCCCGCCGCGAGGGGGATCGGGATGCCGCGGATGACGGTGAAGTAGACGTCCTTGAGGTCCGGCTCCACCGGCTCGAACGAGGGGTCCGGCCGCTCGTCCGCGTAGACGTGCACCAGGGTGCGGCCGCCGGAGAGCATGGTGGAGATCACCGCGTGCCGCTCTTCCAGCGCCGGCAGCTCCTCGCGCTCCACCTGCCGCTGCCAGACCCTGCCGCGGATCGACTCCACCGCGTGCGCCGGCTCGGCCTCCAGCAGGATGCGCCCGCCCACGATCACCGCCATGCGCCGGCAGAGGTCGCTCACGTCCTCCACGATGTGGGTGGAGAGGATGACCACCGCGTTCTCGCCCAGCTCGGCCAGCAGGTTCAGGAAGCGGGCGCGCTCGGCCGGGTCCAGCCCCGCCGTGGGCTCGTCGACGATGATGAGCCGCGGGTTGCCGATCAGCGCCACGGCGATCCCGAAGCGCTGCCGCATCCCCCCCGAGAAGCTCCCCAGCCTGAGGTAGCGCGCCTCCCACAGGTTGGTCTGCCGGAGCAGCGCCTCCACCACCGCCTTCCGCTCGCGCCGGTCCACGATCCCCTTGAGCAGCGCGAAGTGGTCGAGCATCTCCTGCGCGCCGGCCTTGGGATAGAGCCCGAACTCCTGCGGCAGGTAGCCCAGCGTGCGGCGCACCGCCTCGTGGTCGCGCAGCACGTCGGTGCCGCCGAGCCGCGCGCTCCCTCCCGCGTCGGGGTCCTGGAGCGTGGCCAGGATGCGCATGAGCGTGCTCTTCCCCGCCCCGTTGGGCCCCAGGAGCCCGAACATCCCCGGCGGGATCGTGAGCGAGACGTCGCGCAGGGCGACGGTGCCGTTGGGGTAGGTCTTGGAGAGGTTTTCGATGACGAGCTGCATGAAAACCGAAGTGCGTGAGTGCGTGAGTGCGGAAGTGCGTGACCGCGGGCCGGGAGGAGTCTGGCCTGCGCGGACGGATCGCGCAATCTCCCTCCGGCGCCGGGCCCACGGACCGCGCCGAGCGGAGCGGCGCCCACCAACGCACTAACGCACTAACGCACTAACGCACTAACGCACTCACTGCACCGGAGCCGGCACGCGCGCGCCGACCGGCGGCGGGATCGGCCGGGGGCGCCGCGCGGGGAAGAACATCCCCTCCAGCGGCGTGTTGAGCACCACGCCCGTCATCAGCAGGCGCAAGGGGCGGCGCTCCTGCGTGATCAAAGGCTCCGGCTGGCCTTCGACGAACTCCATCCGCTGCTCGCTGAACGAGCCGAAGGCGCCGGAGAGGTAGATCGTCATCGCCGCCGCCTCGCCGGGGAGGCGCAGCGAGAGCATGGGCGAGAAGTAGCGCGGCGCGCGGTAGAGCGAGTCATCGGGCACGCCGTCGATGTTCCACTCCGGGTTGCTCCAGTACCACGTGTACCCCACGGTCGCGTACGCGCCCACCCCGGCGGGCGGGTCCCACCCGAGCTGCACGTACGGCATGGTGTACTTCACGGCGCTCGCCACCCCGATCCCCATTACCGGCGCGGTGGGCCCGGCGGGCGCCTGCACGTACAGGTCCAGCTCCGGGTTCAGCACGTCGAACACCGGCATCGAGAGCCCCGCCAGGATCCCCACGCTCGCCGAGTCGCGCGAGGTCCAGCCGTAGCGCATCCCGACGCCCGTGCGCGGGAGGATGCCCCCGTCGCCGCACGGCGTGTCGCACAGCAGCCGCAGCGTCCCCGCGGTGAGGTGCAGGTCGGGTCCCGGGTGCACGCGCGGCCCGTGGGTGACCACCGGCGCGCAGGCGCAGAGCGCCAGCAGGGCCGGAAGAGCGAATCTCGCGTTCAAGGGAAGACTTCGGGTGAGGATGAAAGGCGGTTTTCGAAGGTCCATCGGCATGGAAGCCGCCAGAGAACGTCCGTAGTGCGCGCCGTGGGACACCCCGTCGTTCGGAGCCAGGCTCCGAACCGGCTTGTCTCACACGGAGTTAACGGAGTCAACGGAGAACAGCGACGAGGGGTTTCTCCGTTGACTCCGTTGACTCCGTGTGATCATTCCAGCATCGGCAGCCTGACGAGGAAAGCGGACCGCCCGTCACGATCCTCCGGACGGGCGGTCCTTCCGATCAAACTTCTCTCACGCAGAGCCGGCGAAGTCGTTCTCTACTGACTCTGCTGACTCTGCTGACTCTGCGTGAGACCGCCGTTCCCGGATCAGCTCACCGGGTTGCCGTCCGCGTCGATCACGCGGACCTCGCCCACGTTCAGCTGGCGGATCCCGGCCTCGATCTTGGAGCGGTCGCCCACCACGATCCACACCAGGTTACCGGGGCGGACCACCCCGGTGGCCGTGTGCACCATGTCCAGGTTCAGCGCGCGCACCGCGTCGGGATACTTGAGGAAGTAGTCCTCCGGCAGCCCGAAGCGCACAATCTGCCCCAGCGAGCCCGCCACCGCCCCGCTCGTCTCCCACTGCCCCGGCAGGCTCAGGATCAGCGTGTTCTGCGACTTGGCCAGCTCCTCGGCCGTGATCGGGCGCCGGCTGGTGATCTCGCGCAGCTCCTTCATCACCTCCTGGAGCGACTCCTTGGTCTTGTCCGTCTGCACCGGCGCGTACGCCACGAACGGGCGCTGCCCCGCCGCGTCCATGAAGAAGGCGCCCGAGCCGTACGACCAGTGCTTGTCCTCGCGCAGGTTCATGTTGATGCGCGAGATGAAGCTGCCGCCCAGCACGTCGGCCACCACCCCGTACGCCACCTCCTGCGGGTTGTTCTTCGGCGGCGCCACGTGCGCGGCCATGATCAGCGACTGCTGCGAGCCCGGCCGGTCGATCAGGTACACCGTGGGCCGCTCGGGCGGGGTGACGTCGGGGATGTTCTTGCGCGGCACGTCGCCGCGCGCCCAGCCGCGGAAGAGCCGCTCCAGCTTGGGCGTGATCTCCTCCAGCGTGGTGGCGCCCACCACCACCAGCGTGGCGTTGTTGGGCCGGAACCAGGTCTGGTGGAAGCGCGCCAGGTCGTTGCGCGTGATCGCCGCCAGCGAGCGCTCGTTCCCCGACCCCGAGAAGGGGTTGCCGTAGGCGTGGCCCTGCCCGTAGAGGATCGCGGGCATCACCCGCTGCGCCATCGCGAACGGCGACACCCGCTCCTGCTGGATCGCCGCCAGCTGCAGCGCCTTCAGCCGCTGGAAGTCGGCCTCCGGGAACGACGGGTTCAGCACCACGTCGGCGAACAGCTCCAGCGACGCGTCCAGGTTCTCCCTGAGCGCCGAGAGGCTGACGGTCGACTGGTCCAGGTTGGCCCCCGTGAAGAGCGCCGCCCCCAGCCGCGCCAGCTCCTCGCTGAGCTCGAGCGACCCCCGGGTGCGCGTCCCCTCGTCCATCATGTCGCTGGTGAGCCGCGCCGTCCCCGGCTGGCCGCCCTGGTCGGCCGCGTAGCCCGCGTTCACCAGCAGGTTGAAGTTGACGACGGGCACCGCGTCGCGCTCGACCACCATCACCCTGAGCCCGTTGGAGAGCGTGGCCGTCCGGGCCGCCGGGAAGCGCGGCGCCGGCGGCGCCGCCACCTCGGGGAGGCGGGAGCGGTCCGCCCCCTGCTGCGCCGCCGTGTACTGCGGGAACGGCTCCACCGTCAGGATGTACACCCCGTCGGAGAGCCAGTCGCGCGCCGCCCGCTGCAGGTCGCCCGGCGCGGCCGCGGCCACGCGGTCCAGCGTGGTGCGGTAGAAGTCCGGCCGGCCGCCGTACACCATGTTGTTGGCCAGCACGTCGCTCTTGCCGCCGAAGCCGCCGATGCGCTCGATGCCGCGGATGAAGCCGGCGCGGAACTCCGTCTTCACCCGCGCAACTTCAGCGGCGGTGGGCCCCTCGGCCAGGAACTTCTGCACCTCCTCGGTGATGGCGCGCTCCACCCGCGCCGGGTCCACCCCCGGCTTCACGGTGGCGGTCACGGTGAACTGCCCCGCGATCTCGCGCAGTCCCGCCCCCGCCGAAACGTTGGTGGCGATCTGCTCGTCGTACACCAGCCGCTTGTACAGCCGGCTGGTCTTGCCGCCGCCCAGGATGCTCCCCACCAGCTGCAGCTGCGTCCCCTCCAGCGAGCCCCACTCGGGGACGTTCCACACCTGGTAGACGCGCGCCTGCGGCACCCGGTCCTGCATGCGGGCCCGCTGCACCCCCGTGCGCTTGGCCACCCAGCGCCCCGGCACCGTCACCGGCGGCCCCGCCGGGATGTCGCCGAAGTACTGCTCCACCTTGCGCTTGACCTCGGCCGGGTTCACGTCGCCCGCCACCACGATCACCGCGTTGGCGGCCCCGTAGTAGTTGCGGAACCACTCGTGCACGTCCTCCAGCTTGGCCGCGTTCAGGTCCTCCATCGACCCGATCACGGTCCACGAGTACGGGTGGTTCGCCGGGAAGGTGCTGCGCGCGATCAGCTCGCCCACCCGCCCGTACGGCTCGTTCTCGCCCTGCCGCTTCTCGTTCTGCACCACGCCGCGCTGCTCGTCCAGCTTGGGCTGGTCGATGGCGCCCAGCAGGTGCCCCATGCGGTCCGACTCCAGCCACAGGATGCGGTCCAGCGCCGACACCGGCACGTTCTGGAAGTAGTTGGTGCGGTCGCTGTTGGTGGTGCCGTTCAGGTCGGTGGCCCCGATCGGCTCCACCGCCTGGAAGTAGTCGTTGTTGAAGTTCTCGCTCCCGTTGAACATCAGGTGCTCGAACAGGTGCGCGAACCCGGTGCGTCCCGGGCGCTCGTTCTTCGAGCCCACGTGGTACCACACGTTCACCGCCGCGATCGGGGCCTTGTGGTCCTCGTGCACGATGAGCGTGAGCCCGTTGGGGAGCACGAACTTCTGGAAGGGGATGTCGATGCCGGCCGTGCTCTGGGCGCCGCCGCGCTGCTGCTGCGCCGGGAGCGCCGCGGGGAGCGCCAGCGCCGACGCCAGCAGCACCGCGCGCACCGGCCGCGGAATGGTCCGTTGTCTCATGGTCCTCTGGGTGGTGAGGGGAACGGGCGGGGAAAGCGGGGCGACGGAGGAACGGTCGCAGGGATCTCGGGGAATCTTCTGTTTCCGCCGGCTCGCGTCAAGAAAATTGGTACGGAGCGGACAAATTGCGCCGCCGCCGCGGTCCTTTCCCACCGCGAGCCGCCCGGCAGGCACGCAACGGCGGAACTTCACCCCGTCTCCGGGCGTGTCCCCCGTGCCGGGGGCCGGGCTGCGCGCGCGGTAGGGCACGCTACGACCGTGCCCGACCGCGCCGGGCCGCCGCCGCCACGAACTCCGTGTGGCGGCGCCGTCCCGGCCCTGTCGGGCGCGCATCCCTTCTATGAGGCCACCGTTGTCAAGCTCCGGGCGATCCGGGCAAATCATCCCCGGGGGCAGACTGCCCAATTCTGCCCTGTGGCCCCCCGTTGCCGCCATACCGGTCGGCCGCT
>DASVWD010000273.1 GCA_036389795.1 Longimicrobium sp. | reverse complement strand
TTCTGGTTCCGAACAGATTGGAATCACACAGAGGACACAGAGAACACGGAGGAACTGAAGACGCGATCGAAGTTTCTCTGTGTCCTCTGTGTGAGGCTTTATCAGAAAGCTGTACCCGAACGATGCTCTGCAAAGTGGTATCAGCCGCCCTCCGGCGCGAAGGCCTCCCGCCGCCCCCTACCGCTCCTCCGGCGCGATCCACTTGCTGGTGGCCGGCGGCTCGAACGCCGCGAAGCGGTCCAGCAGGCGCCCCGCGTCGGTGTCCTCCAGCGCCAGCGCGCGGTGGCGCGGCGGCACGAAGCCCTCGCGCACGGCCTGGTCGAAGAGCGCCAGCAGCGGGTCGAAGTACCCCTCCACGTTCAGCAGCCCGCACGGCTTGGGGATGATCCCGAGCTGGCTCCAGGTGAGCACCTCGCAGAACTCGTCCAGCGTCCCGTAGCCCCCGGGGAGCGCCACGAAGGCGTCGGCCAGGTCGTACATCAGCGCCTTGCGCTCGTGCATGGTGCCGACGACGTGCAGCTCGCTCAGGCCCCCGTGCGCCACCTCGCGCGCCACCAGGGCGTGCGGGATCACCCCGATGGCGTGCCCGCCCGCCGCCAGCACCGCGTCGGCCACGGCGCCCATGAGCCCCACGTGCCCGCCCCCGTACACCAGCGCCAGCCCGCGCTCGGCCAGCAGCGCCCCGAGCGATCGCGCCGCCTCGGCGTACGCCTCCCGCGTCCCGGGGTTCGACCCGCAGAACACGCACACCCTTCTGAGCTTCCCGTTCTCCATCACGACGGCAGGTTACAGGGGACAGGGACAGCCGGCAACCACTCCCGACCCGCACGAGCACCGTAAAGTCCACCCTCTCCCGAAATCGGGAGAGGGTTGCCGCTCCAGGGCGGCGGGTGAGGGCCCCCGCCGCCGCGACGACCCTGCCGACGCGCACGAGACCACCCGCCGACGCCGTTACGCACTCACGCACTTCCGCACTCACGCACTCACGCACTCGCACGTCGCACTTCGCACCCAGCACTTCGCACTCCCCCTCACCGCACCGCCCTCCACCTCCCCACCCCCGGCGGCCGCACCGGCTGCGGCAGCGCGGTCAGGTGCGCGATCACCGCGTCCAGGTCCACGACCCCCGTCCGCGCGGGACGGCTGCGGGTGAGCGCGGTGAAGCGGTCGCCGCCCCCCGCCACGAACTCGCTGAGGCCCAGCGTCACCCGGTCCGCCTCTCCCACCACGCGCCCGTCGTCGCGGCGGATCTCGCGGATGCGCGACCCCTGCGGCGCCGCCGGGTCGTAGTCGACCACCAGCCCGGAGACGTGCGCGTTCACCCGGCCGCGCTCGTCGAGCCCCGCCTCCAGCGCCTCGCGCAGCTGCGCGCCGGTCACCTCCAGCTTCACCAGCTCGTTCTGGAACGGCTGCAGCTCGTAGAGCATCCCCCAGGTGACGGTCCCCGCGGGCATGGCGCGGCGGATCGAGCCGTTGTTCACGATGGAGGCCTCGGCCCCCGTCGCCCGCCGGTGCGCGTCGGCCAGCAGGTTGCCCAGCGGGTACTCGCCCCGGTCGGGGTTCTCCATCGCCGCGGCGAAGCCCGCCACCGCGCGGTCCGCCAGCGGCCGCACGCGCTCGCTCCACTCCGCCACCACGCGCGCGACGCCCGTGTCGGGCGCCACCTCGTCGGCAAAGGGCGTGCGCACCGCGCGGTAGGCGACGCGCGTGGTCCCCCCGCGCCGCTCCAGGTCGGTGACGCCGTAGGCCGTCCCGTAGTTCAGCGGCTCCGACACCGGGACGCCCCCCGCGGCGGTGAGCACCCGCTTGTGGGTGTGCCCGCCCAGCACCAGGTCCACCAGCCCCGACAGCGAGGCGGCCGCCTCCAGCACCTCCCCCTCGCACCCGGCGGACTCCTCTTCGGGGGCGCTCCCCGGCTCGCGGCACTCCGCGCCCACGTGCATCACCGCCACCACGAAGTCGGCCCCCGCGGCGCGGGCCTCGCGCGCCGCCCGCGCCGCCGCCGGCGCCGCCGGACCGAAGCTGAGCCCCTCCACCCGCCCCGCCAGCACCACCTGGGGGGTGGCGGGGAGCGCGATCCCCACCACCGCCGTCCGCACTCCGCCCCGCTCCAGCATCACCCACCCCTTCGCCCACGCCGGCTGCGTGTCGGCGGCGGCCGCGTACAGGTTGGCCGCCAGCCAGGGGAAGCGGCTCTCGCGGATGCGCGCCCGGAGCGTGTCCTGCCCCCAGTCGAACTCGTGGTTCCCCAGCGCCGCCGCGTCGTACCCGGCCGCGTTGTGCGCCGCGACCGCCGCGCGCCCGAAGCTCAGGTTCGACACCACCGTCCCCTGCAGGTCGTCGCCCGACGAGAGCACCAGCGTGGGCCCCGCGAAGCGCGCCGCCGCGCTGTCGAAGTGCGCCGCCAGCACCGCCGCGCCCCCCACCTCGCGCCCCGCCGCCCAGCCGGGCCGCGCCGGGAGCAGGTGCCCGTGCACGTCGCTGGTGTGCACGATCCGCACGCGCTTCACCTCCCCGGGCGCGGGGGCGGCGGGCGGCGCCGCGCGCGCGCAGGCGGCGGCGACACAGAGCGCGAGGAGGGCGGCGGCCCGCCCGGGAACCGGAAGCACGGCGTTCGCTCGCATCGGGGTGCGGCTCGGGGATGTCGGCGGCGCGGCGGCGGGAAGGCCCCTGCACGGGCCGGGCCGGGTGCCGCGCGGGTGTGCGCTGCGTGATCGTTCTTGCGCCGCCCGCGCGCGCACCGCATTTTTTCCCGTCGCGGCCGGCAGCGCCGCGGCAGGGAAGATGGGCCGGGTCCGTCCCTCCCGCACCCCCGGTGCGCGCGCCTCGTCGGAGTCCCACCGTGGTCCCCGTCCGGCAACCTGGTCCCGGCAATCGGTCCCCGCATGGAAGCCGCGTGGCGCCACGCCGTCGTCCACCCGTCCCGTTCCGACCCTCGACCTCCTTCCGCGCACCCCGTTCCGCCGAAATTGAACGAAGTGGTTGCGCGCGCGTGCAGGAAAAGGCACCTTACGAGCCTCTTCGAGGTGCAGTTCCCACCCACCGTTCCCCAGCGATCCAGGAGACCCAGATGAGCACTCAGACCAGCAACGGCGGCGGCCGCCGCCCGCCTCCCTCGCCCGAGCGCCAGCGCGTCGACAAGGACGTCGGCGGCAGGCCGGTGCGCTCCGACTTCTACGGCGGCTTCGTGTCGCGGCTCCTCTTCCGGCAGGGCGGCAAGGAGCACGAGCTGTACAACCAGCAGACCGACGGCCCCTTCCCGTTCGTGCTCCCCGAGCCCGAGATGAAGCCCAAGGCCAAGAGCCTGTTCGAGTTCTGGGGGCCCGGCGGCGGCCGCGTCGCCTTCGAGATCGACGACCCGGGCGGGACCATCGAACAGATCGAGATCAAGCTGAAGAAGGCGGGCGCCGCCACGTCGGACCAGGCGGTGGTCGGGATGCAGGACGACGACGGCGGGACCATCATCATCGTCGAGTCGTCGACGATCTGCCCGCCGGCCTGCCCCTGATGAGCCGGGCCACCGCGCTCCTGCTGGCGCTGCAGCTCACCGGGTCGGCGCTGATGCTGACCTTCGGGCTGGCGTGCCTGCGGGTGGCGCGGCGGCCCGGGCTCACCCTGCGCGCGGGAGGGTGGTTCCTCACCGGGGCCACCTTCGCCGCGATCGGGGCCATCGCCACCTTCCAGAACGTCTGGGCGATCTGGGCCGTGGTCGAGGGCGCGGGCTCGGGCGTCTACCGTGCCTTCATGGCCGTCACCCCCGTGCTGAACACCCCCCGCAGCATCGCCACGGTGGGGTACTCGGCCGCGCTGGTGGCGCTGGTCTTCACGCGCCGCCCGTTCCCCGCGCCGCGGCAGGTGGCGGCGGGGCTGCTGGCGCTGCTCGCCGCCGGCGCGCTGCTGGGCTGGGCGCGGGTCGACCCCACCCGCCAGGACCTGCTGTGGCTGCTCGCGCTGCTCGACGCGACGTCGCTGCTGCTGCTGCTGGCGGCGCTGTACCGGGCGCTGGTGACCGACGCGTTCGACTACCTGCTGTGGGCGGCGATCGCCATCTACGCGGCGCGCGTGGCGATCACCTTCTACTTCTTCTCCATGATGACCCTCACTTCGTGGTGGAGGCCCAGCGCGCACCTGTCCCAGCTGGTCGCGGTCGTCTCCGGCCTGCTGATGATCGCCTGCACCCTGCACCGCATCGGGCTGGAGCGCGCCGGGCGCGAGGTCCCCACCTTCATGGGCCGCGTCGCCCGCTAGCGCAGCCGGCCCGCCGCAGGCGCGCAGACGAGGAGCGGCGGCGCGAATCCCGGTTCGCGCCGC
>DASVWD010000272.1 GCA_036389795.1 Longimicrobium sp. | reverse complement strand
GGTCTGACTCAGGAACGGGCTCTCTCGCACCAATGAGCTTACCGACCTCTTTGCCGACGCCACCCGCCCAATTTATGCTCCCACACCCGTTTCATCCTCCCTGGTCGCGCGCAGCGCGGTGGTAGACTCAGGATGACATCTTCGTTGCACAATCTGGGTATCACCCTGACAGGTGGGTCGGGCGCGACAGCGGCGCCGATCCGCATCCGTTTCCGTTCGACCCGCCGAAGCCGTTTCGGGATATCGATTTCCAGCCCTCCGGGCTGATTTTTTGCGTGGCGGCGCGGGGCTGCGCGGAAAGGCAGGGACCCGGAGCCACGCGAAGGAATGTCATCCCGGATCTTCAACGACCGGGCGGGAGTGCTGTGGACGGTCTGGGACGTGGTCCCGGGCGCGCACGCCGCGACCCCCCGGCAGCTCTCCACGCTCCCCGAGGGGATGAGCGGGGGCTGGCTCTGCTTCGAGAGCCAGGCCGGCAAGCGCCGTCTCTACCCGATCCCGTCCGACTGGGAGGAGCTCCCCGCCGACCGGCTCGAGCTCCTCTGCCGCACCGCCGTCCCGGTCGGCCGCGAGCGGCTGGCCGATTCCGCGCACGAGCCGGCGCCCGAGGCCGCGCTCAGGCCCGAACCGCCCCCTGCTGACGCGCCCCCGGAGCCGGAGCCCGCCCTCGGCTGAGGGAAGAATTCTTGAAGCGAACGGCCGCGGAGTTTTCTCTCCCCGCGGCCGTTCCATAGTTTCCTCCGGGTTCTTCCCCCAGGCCCGCAAAGTACGCGATGCCCTACGACTACGCAGGCTGGCTGGCGCGCGCGCAGGCGTTCGTGCGGGGCATCGGCGCGCGGGAGGACCGCTTCGCCGAGGTGCGGACGGAGGTCCGCGTGGAGCCGCCCGTCACACCGGCCGAGCTGGGGCGGATCGCCGAGCGCCGGAACGCGCTCGACTCCGGTGACGTGGGCTCCACCGGGCCGCGCGCCCTTCCCACCGAGCTCGCCCGGTTCTACACGGAGGGGTGCGGCGGCTGTGACTGCCACTACGTGTGCGATGGCCCGGACGACGACGCGGACGCCCTGATCTCCGAGGTGCTCGGCTGGCAGGGCGCCGTGTACGGCGGCCCCGTCTTCTTTCCCGCGGGAGAGCTGCCCGACGCGGTCCGCTCGTGCCGCGAGTGGGCGGAGGAGACGTGGGTCGCCGACGACCCGGAGGCGCTGCGCTTCTGGCGCGCCGGCCTGCCGTTCGCGCGGATCGAGAACGGCGACTACCTGGCGCTCGACGTCTCGCACGGCGGCGGCGACCCTCCCGTGCTCTACCTGTCGCACGACGACGCCAGCCTCGCACTCGCCCCGAGCTTCACCGCGTTCCTCGACGCATGGGAGAAGCTCTGCTACCTGGGACCGGAGGTCTGGCTCCTGGATCCGTTCCTCCGCGCCGACGGCCAGCTGGACCCGGGGACACCGAGCGCGGCCAGGCTGCGCCGGCTGCTCATGGGTACGCCGGCCGCCTGATCGCGCCGAGGCCGCATGCGTCACGTGTAATCGCCGTCTGCAGCCTCCTCACCTGCTGCCGGCCCGCTCCGCGCCCCGGCGTCCAGCGCGGGGTGGCGGGCGAGCCGCCGCTCGACAGCCTGCGCCGCGTCCGGGCGCCCGCGCTCGTCGGCGGCGGCACGGCCGCCGACCCGTTCCGCGCGGACGGCTCCGCGGCGGTCGCGCGGACGCTCCCCGGCGCGCGCCTGCTCGCCATCCGCGGCGCGGGGCACGACCCGTGGTACACCCGCCCGCGCCCCTTCTTCGCCGCCGCGCGCTCCTTCGTCGACGGCCTGGCGGCGCCGTAGAATCGAGCATCATACCACTTTGCAGAGCATCGTTCGGGTACAGCTTTCTGATAAAGCCTCACACAGAGGACACAGAGAAACTTCGATCGCGTCTTCAGTTCCTCCGTGTTCTCTGTGTCCTCTGTGTGATTCCAATCTGTTCGGAACCAGAA
>DASVWD010000271.1 GCA_036389795.1 Longimicrobium sp. | reverse complement strand
GATCGAACGCCCGCCTCGCCTCCTCGCCGACGCGGCGGCGCACCGCCGCCTCCCGATCCGCCTCGCTCGACAGATCTTCCACCGGGAGGCTGAACCCGCCGAAGGGCACGATCACCTGCACCGGCGAGCCGTCCACCTCCGCGAAGACCGTCCGCAGCGACTCGTGACGCCGGACGATCTCGCTCAGGCTCCGCTCCAGCGCCGCCCCGTCCAGCGCACCGCCCAGACGCCATGCCATGGGGATGTTGTAGACGGCGCTTCCCGGCTCCAGCCGGTCGATGAACCAGAGCCGCTCCTGCGCGAAGGAGAGCGGCAGCGCCCCCGTGCGGTCCGCCGGCACCACCGCCGGCAGCGCCGGGAGATCCGCGCGCCGCATCTCCTCCACGCGCACGGCCAGCTGCGCCACCGTGGGGCGCTCGAAGAGCACCCGCAGCGGCAGCTCCACGCCCAACAGCTCGCGCATCCGCGAGACCACCCGCGTGGCCAGGAGCGAGTGCCCGCCCAGCTCGAAGAAGCCTTCCTCCACCCCCACCCGCTCGCGTCCCAGCACCTCCGCCCAGATCCCCGCCAGCACCTCTTCCACCGGCGTCCGCGGCGCCACGTACGTCTCCTCCGCCGACGCGAGATCCGGCGCGGGGAGCGCCTTGCGATCGAGCTTCCCGTTCGGAGTCAGCGGCAGCGCCTCCAGCGGGACGAACGCGGAGGGGACCATGTACTCCGGCAGGCTCCGCCGCACGTGCGCGCGCAACGCCTCGGCCTCCGCTTCACCCACGATGTACGCCACCAGCCGCCGGTCGCCCGTCTCGTCCTCCCGCGCGACGACGGCGCAGTCCGTAACACCGGGCGCCTGGCGCAGCACCGCCTCGATCTCGCCCGGTTCGATGCGGAAGCCGCGCACCTTCACCTGGAAGTCGGTGCGGCCCAGGTACTCCAGCTCCCCGTCCGGGCGCCGGCGCACACGGTCCATCACCCGGTACATCCGCGCGCCCGGCGCGCCGAACGGGCAGGGGACGAAACGCTCCGCCGTCATCGCGGGACGATTCGCGTAGCCGCGCGACAGGCCGTCGCCGGCGAGGTAGAGCTCGCCGACCACGCCGATCGGTACGGGCTGGAGATGGCGATCGAGGACGTACGCCTGCGTGTTCGCCACCGGCGTGCCGATCAGCACCTGGTCCGCCCCGCGCGGGACGACGTAGTACGTGGAGTAGGTGGTGTCCTCGGTCGGGCCGTAGAGGTTGCCGACCTTCTCCACCGTCCCCAGCCCGTACAGCCCCTGCGCCAGCGCGTTCGGCAGCGCCTCGCCTCCCAGGTTCAGCGTCTTCACGCACGCCGGAATGCCGCCGCTCCTCAGCAGCTCCGCCGCCGCGCTGGGCACCATGCTGGCGTAGACGACGTCTTCACCGAGCGTCGCCAGCTCCAGCGCGTTCTCGGCGATCACCAGCTTTCCGCCCCAGCAGAGGGTGCCGAAGACCTCGGCGACACTGACGTCGAAGTTGATCGACGTGGAGAAGAGGACCGACGAGCGCTCCTCGTCGGTGACGGTCTCGCGCAGCCAGTGCAGCAGGACGACCGTCGAGGAGTGGCGGATCATCACCCCCTTGGGCCTTCCCGTGGAGCCCGAGGTGAAGATCACGTGCGACAGGTTCTCGAGCCCCACGCCGCTCTCCGGCGCCACGTCCGGCCCGGCGTCGATCGTGGCCCGGTCGGCGTCGAGCAGCAGCAGCCCGGCCACGTTCTCCGGCAGGCGATCCGCGAGGGCCGAGTCGGTGATGACCAGCGTGATCGCGGCGTCCTCCTGCATGTATGCCAGGCGCTCGCGAGGGTACGCGGGATCGAGCGGGACGTACGCGCCGCCCGCCTTGAGGATGGCGAGCATGGCGACCACCAGCTCCGGGCCGCGCTCCAGGCAGATGCCCACCCGGGTCTCCGGGCCGACGCCGAGCCGGCGGAGGTGGTTGGCGAGCCGGTTGGCGGCGCGCTCCAGCCCCGCGTAGTCGAGGACCTCGCCCGCGTGCACCAGCGCGGGAGCACGGGGAGTGCGCGCCGCCTGCGCCGCGAACAGCTCGTGGATGCAGCGGTCCGCCGGAACCTCGGCCGCCGTCCGGTTCCACTCCTCCAGCACGAGCGCGCGCTCCGCCTCCCCGAGCAGGTCCAGCCGCGAGAGCCGCGCGTCCGCCTCGGCGGCGACCTGCTCCAGCAGCCGCTCCAGGTGCCCCACCATGCGCAGGGGGGTGTCCGGCTCGAACAGGTCGGTGGCGTAGGTCAGCGTTCCCCGCAGTCCGCTCGCGGTCGCCGCCAGGGACAGGGAGAGATCGAACTTGGCGCCCTCGAGATCCGCTCCGGCTCCGCGTACGCTCAGCCCCGGGAGAGCGCCTCCCTCGCCCTCGGCGTTCTGCAGCGTGAACATCACCTGGAAGATGGGCGCGTGGCTCAAGCTGCGCTCCGGGCGCAGCTCGGCCACCAGCTTCTCGAACGGCACCTCCTGGTGCTCGTACGCGCCCAGCGTCACCTCCCGCACCCGCCGCAGCACGTCGCGGAAGCTCGGATCGCCCGAGAGGTCGGTGCGCAGCACCAGGGTGTTGACGAAGAAGCCGATCAGCTCCTCCACCTCCCGGCGCGTGCGGCCGGCGATGGGGCTGCCTACGACGATGTCCTCGCTCCCGCTGTACTTCGACAGCAGCACCTGGAAGGCGCCCAGCAGCGTCATGTACAGCGTCGCGCCCTCACTCCGCCCCAGCGTCTGCAGCCGCTCCAGCAGCTCGGGGGCGAAGCTCACCGGGACCGTCGCGCCCTGGTACGTCCGCGCCGGGGGACGGGGGCGGTCCGTCGGCAGCTCCAGCAGCTCCGGCGCTCCCGCCAGGCGCTCCGTCCAGTACGAGAGCTGCCGGTCCAGCACCTCGCCCGCCAGCTGCTCGCGCTGCCAGACGGCGTAGTCCGCGTACTGCACGGCCAGCTCGGGGAGCGGAGACTCCCCGCCCGCCAGGTACGCCGCGTACAGCGCGGACAGCTCGCGAAAGAGAACCCCCATGCTCCACTCGTCGCTGACGACGTGGTGCATCGAGAGCAGCAGCACGTGGTCTTCCTCGTCCACCCGCAGCAGCGCCGCGCGGAAGAGCGGGCCCGCCGAGAGGTCGAACGCCCGCCCCGCCTCCTCGCCGGCGCGCCGCCCGACCGCCGCCTCGCGGTCCACCTCGCTCAGCCCCGACAGGTCCTCCACCGGCAGGGCGAAGCCGCCGAAGGGCACCACCACCTGCACCGGCGAGCCATCCACCTCCGCGAAGACCGTCCGCAGCGACTCGTGCCTGCGCACGATCTCGCCCAGCGCGCGCTCCAGCGCCGCCCGGTCCAGCATGCCGCCCAGGCGCCAAGCCACGGGGAGGTTGTACGTGGTGCTCCCCGGCTCCAGCCGGTCCAGGAACCAGAGCCGCTCCTGCGCGAAGGAGAGCGGCAGCGCCCCCGCGCGGTCCGCCGGCACCACCGCCGGCAGCGCCGGGAGATCCGCGCGCCGCATCTCCTCCACGCGCACGGCCAGCTCCGCCACCGTGGGATGCTCGAAGAGCGCCCGCAGCGGCAGCTCCACGCCCAGCAGCTCGCGCATCCGCGAGACCACCCGCGTGGCCAGGAGCGAGTGCCCGCCCAGCTCGAAGAAGCGGTCCTCCACCCCCACCCGCTCCACGCGCAGCACCTCGGCCCAGATCCCCGCCAGCACCTCCTCCACCGGCGCCCGCGGCGCCACGTACCGCTCCTCCGCCGACGCGAGATCCGGAGCCGGCAGCGCCCTGCGGTCCACCTTCCCGTTCGGCGTCACCGGCAGCTGGTCGAGCGACACGAACGCGGACGGCACCATGTACTCCGGCAGGTTGCGCCGCAGGTACCCGCGCAGCTCCGCCGGGTCCGCGCCCCCCACCACGTACGCCACCAGCCGCCGGTCACCGGACCGGTCCTCGCGCGCCACCACCGCGCACCCGTCCACGGCACCGTGGCCGCACAGCACGGCCTCGATCTCCTCCGGCTCGATCCGGAAGCCGCGAACCTTCACCTGCCCGTCCAGCCGGCCGCCGTATTCCAGCGTCCCTTCCGGCAGCCACCGCGCCCGGTCTCCCGTCCGGTACAGCCGCGCGCCCGGCGCGCCGCCGAACGGGTCCGGGACGAAGCGCTCCGCCGTCAGGCCGGGGCGGCCGAGATACCCGCGCGCCACCCCCGCCCCGCCCACGTACAGCTCGCCCGGCACGCCCACCGGCGCCGGCGCCCCCGAGGGCTCCAGCACGTAGACCCGGACGTTCCCCACCGGCCCCCCGATGGAGAGCGCTCCCTCGCCCACGTGGCCCAGGGTCGCCGAGACCGTCGCCTCCGTGGGTCCGTAGGCGTTGACCAGGCCGGCCGCGTCCCCCACGGTGCGGCGCCACTGCGCCACCGCCTCCGGGAGCATCCGCTCCCCCCCGATGACGACCAGGCGCACGCACGCGGGGAGGCTCGCCTCCCCGCGGTCCATCGCCCCCACCAGCTCGTGCCAGTACGCCGTCGGCAGGCCCAGCACGGTGATCCCCCACTCCTCGCACCGCTCGAAGAACCTCGCCGCGCTCCCCAGCATCTCCTCGGTGCGGAGCACCAGCGTCGCTCCGCCCAGCAGCGTGCAGTGGATCTCCTCCGCGCTCGTGTCGAAGCTGAGCGAGGCGAACTGGAGCACCCGGTCCGCGGGCGTGATCCCGAAGTACTCGCGCGCCACCCGGGCGTAGTTGGCGAGCGACCCGTGCTCCACCCCCACGCCCTTGGGCCTGCCGGAGGAGCCGGAGGTGTAGATCACGTAGGCGAGGCTGCGCGCCGACGCGGTCCGGGCGCGGGGCCCCGAGCGCCCGCCCGTCCCGGCATGCGTGTCGGCCCCGTCGACCAGCGCCACCGTGCCACCGAAGTCCGCGAAGCGCCCGGCCAGCGCGGCCTGCGTCAGCACCACCGGCACCCCGGAGTCCTCCAGGAGGTAGGCGATGCGCTCCGCCGGGTAGACGGGGTCGATGGGGACGTATGCGCCGCCCGCCGCGAGGGTCGCCAGCACGGCCACGATCATCTCCGGGCCGCGCTCCAGGCAGATCCCCACGCGCGTCTCCAGGCCGACCCCGAGCGCGTCCAGGCGCAACGCCAGCCGGTCCACGCGCGCGGCGAGATCGGCGTAGGTCAGCCGCTCACCGCCGTGCACCAGCGCCACGGCGCCGGGGGTGCGCGCCGCCTGCTCCTCGAACAGCTCGTGGATGCACCGGTCCGCCGGGTGCTCCGCCGCCGTCCGGTTCCACTCCTCCAGCACGAGCGCGCGCTCGGTCTCCCCGAGCAGGTCCAGCGCCCCCAGCGGGCGCTCGGGATCGGCAGCCATCTCCTCCAGCAGGCGGGCGAAGTGGCCCAGCATCCGGTCCACCGCCGCGGCGTCGAAGAGGTCGGCGTCGTACTGGATGCTCGCGCGGAGCGGCGCCTCGGCGTCCACCCCCAGCACCAGCGGGTATCCCGGATGCTCGCGCATGCTGACGCTCCGCCCCTCCGTTCCCCGGAAGGCGGCTTCGAACGGCAGCGGCTGGTAGCTGACGATCGTGTCGAAAAGGGGGGCGCCCTGCGGGAGGCCGCTCCACCGCTGGAGGTCCGGAAGGGCGGCGTGCTGGTGGGCGCCCAGGGCCGCGTTCCGGGCGGCGACCTCCTCCAGCCAGTCGGCGACGCGCGCTTCGGGCGGGAGGGGGACGCGGAGGGGGACGGTGTTGATGAGCATCCCCACCATCCCCTCCGCGCCCTCCAACCCGGTGGCGCGCCCGTGGCGCACCGTCCCGAACACCGCCTCGGTGCGTCCCGTGTAGCGCCCCAGCAGGAGCGCCCACGCCCCCTGCACCACGGTGTTCACGAACACGCCGCGGTCGCGCTTCAGGGCGCGGAGCGCGGCGTCGGCCGCGGGCGAGAGGCGGAGCTCGCGCGCGCCGAAGTGCGGCTCGCCGCGCGGGTCGCGGGGCGCGCTCCGGATCGGCCGCACAGGAGCCGGCGCTTCGAGGCCCCCGAGGATGCCCGTCCAGTACGCCTCGTCCGCCGCGCCGTCCCGCTCGCGTAGCCACCGTATGTGGTCGCCAAACGGGCGAGGGATGGGCAGTGCGGCCTCCGCGTCGGCGTCGTACAGCGTGAACGCCTCGTCCAGGACCCGCGTGATAGACCACGCGTCGAGCAGGATGTGGTGGAAGCTCCACACCAGCACGTGCTCATCCGCCGCCCCAGGGAAGAGCGCCAGGCGCATGGCCGGTGCCTCCGCCAGGTCGAAGCCGCGGGCACGGTCCTCGGCCAGATAGCCCTCCACCGCCGCTTCCCTGTCGGCGGGCGCGAGCCCCGCGCACTCGCGGCGCGCGATCTCCAGCCGGACCTGGGGGAGCACTTCCTGGACGGGCTCCGGGACATCCATCCAGCGGAAGCGGGTGCGGAGGATGTCGTGCCGCGCCACCACGCGGCGCCACGCCCGCTCCAGCCGCTCCGCGTCCGGCGGCTCGCGGAAGCGGCAGACGACCTGTTGCACGTTGACGCCCGCCCCGGGCGCCAGCAGAGCCCGGAGGAGCATCCCGTGCTGGAGCGAAGTGAGCGGATACCGCTCCTGGATGCCGAGTCCGCCGGCGTCGCCGAGTTCCGTCAAGCTCCCTCCCTCCAGACCCGGGGCGGCGCCCCGGAACGATTCGGGGCATGGTGGACCATTGACATCAGCGACCTGGTTGGGATCGGATCGGGCGACCGGAGCCGCACACCGACCGCGCGAACGGGACGAAGGACGTAAGCAGTACGGCTTCTACGCTACGTACTGGTTTCCGCCATCTGCTTTGGGAGGCTCAGGGGACTCATGTCGGTCCAGACTTCCTCGATGCAGGCGAGGCACTCGTCCTTGCTTCCCGTCTGCCCGCGTGGGGAGGACGTGGACGTGCCTGATCGCGCTCCCCCCACCCGGGCGGCCCGGGCGGAAGGGACCGCAGCCAATCAGGAGGCGGAAAAGGTGGGCGCCGTCTCCGGGCCACCGTGGGCGGCGCGAGTTCGCGGGGTGGGACACCCTCCCGCAGACCGCTGCCACAACGAACGGCAACTCCGGAGCGCGTCGCCAGAGCAGGCCGCCGATGAGCGCGGCCGGCCTCACCGCAAGGCTCCGGATCAGGGAGTACAGGCCGACCGAGCGGACGCGCAGATGCGGCTCGGTGAAGTCGACGATCATCCCCTTGCGCGTCGGCTCTCCGATCTCGCCCTAGACCGCTTGCTGTTGAGACGGGTCCGCGTATGGCGCGCGCGGTGGAGATTCGTTTCGCCGGATCACGATCCAGAGTTCATCCGTCGGAAACTCCGGCAGAACGGCCGATTCGTGATCGCCTCGCGTTCGGCACTCACGTGCGTAATGGGGCAGACCGATGCCCGCACGATGCCAGTTCCGCGTCAGACCGAGGACAGTGGGAGCGCGGAGGCGTGCGCCCCGCTCTCCAGCGGCGCGATGGGCGTGAAGTCGCGGCTGCACAGGAACTCTGGGCGAGGCTTCTCGCGCAGCGGCGGCGTGTTGCTCACCGCGTTGTACGTCACCAGCGCCAGCATCCGGTTGAAGGGCGACATGTTTGGCGCCGACCCGTGCACCACGTTGCCGTCAAAGAAGAGGACGGAACCCGCCGGGCCCTTGGGCGCCACGATGCCGCCCTCGGTCACCAGCTCTGCCAGCGTGTCCTGCTGCACCGTGTAGGAGAGCGCGGCTGCCACGTCCGCCTTCCACGACGGCTCGCTCTCGTCCGCCTGCTTGCGCGCGCGCGGCTCGATCACCCCACCGCGCTGTGAGCCGGGGACGAAGAGAAGCGGCCCGTTGAACTCGTTCACTTCGTCCAGGAAGAGGGCGGCGGTGACCATGTTGTCCGTCGGCACGCCGTCTTCGTTGCGCCAGAAGATGTAGTCCTGGTGCCACTCCCACACCTCGCCCCGGAATGCCAGCTTCGCGTTGATCTTGAACTGGTGGACGTACACCTCGTCGTTCAGAATGCGCTCCGACGGCACCAGCAGCCGCGGGTCGCGCACCATCCGCCCGAAGACGTCGTGCGTGCGGTGCGAGCCGTAGACGGAGCGCACCACCCCGGTCTCCTTCTCCATGACCCGCGCCGGGGAGTCTTCGGCGAAGACGCCGGGGAGCTCATCCTTCATCGCCTTGACCTCGGCCGCGGAGAACACGGCGGGAAGGAGCAGGAACCCGTCGCGCTGGAAGTCATGGATCTGCTCGTCCGTGATGTACATGCTCGTCTCTCTCTCGCGAGAAGTGGGTACTGCTGCGTCTGCCGGATGCGGAGCGGACGATCCCGCCCGCCGGTCCGCGAGGGACCGGCGGGGCTCACGAACGACTGGTCGTAGAGGATGCAGGCCGCACCGCCTGGCCGCCGCGGGGCCAGCACGCCGCAGCCATGGAAAGATGGATCTCCTCACGTGGGCCGCCAAAATTCGCGATTACAGTCACTCTACTCGAACTCTTCCCCCGCGTCAACCTCACCCCCGCTCGCCCGTTGCCGGGGCACGGACCGCGGCTGGGCCGATCGGCCCCGGGTTTTCTGCTCCATGACCCCATCCAGCGCCAGCCAGCGCCACGAATTACGGCACAGTTTCCGGCACAGTCTCATCGGCAGTTCATGCTGGTTCTCGCTGGCCGAAATCCCACCACGCAGCCGGTAACGCCGAAGGCCCGCCCCGAACTACCAGGCGGGCCCTGCTTCCCGCGGGTGCTGGCGTCTCGAACCAGCGCGTTCCTACCGTGACCGAATGGATTCCGGCGCTACCCTCGTTGGCGGATGCTCGCCGGAACGGGTCGAGCCGGTCCACTGGATTCTCCGGGATGCGCTCCTCGCGCCAGGCCCGCCGCAGCATCGCATTGAGGCTGAAGAGATAACCCGCGCGCGTGCCGTCCGAGAGGCCGGTGCGAGGCGAGAACGAATGGCGCCCGCGCCGCAAGGTGGATGCGGCGCGGGCGCAGGAGAGGCAGTCCGTGGCGGAAGAAGATCCTTATCGGCGCGGCTCCTCCGGGATTTCCACGAGGAAGCGGTCGAGCTCGTGGTGGAGGACGTCGTCCCGGGCGGGATCAGGGACGCGCCCGCAGCTCGCAGCCACGACGCGTCCGCCGAGCCGGCGCGCACGGGGTAGTCGCGGCCCAGGTACTCCCAGACCTCGCCGGGCGCGTCGAGCCCGGCGAGGAAGGTCCTGGCTCCCGCGATCGTCTGGGTCGTGAACATCCACTCCAGCGGGTCGAACTCCCCGGGATCGGCGTCCGCGAACAGGGCGGAGGTCAGGTCATCGTCGGACATGGCAGGTGTCGGCCCTCAGGCCCGCAGCGGGCCGGTAAGCAGTTCGGGAGTGTGCGCCAACACGTCCGCGAGCACCGGGTCGAAGTCGCGCAGGAGCGCCGGTTCGTGGGCGGTCCAGTGGCGCAGGAGGTGGGTCGCTCCTTCCGTTCCCAGCCGCACCATCACCAGCCCGGCGAAGTCGAGGGCCCGCTCGGCGTGGTCGGGATCGGGGCAGATCAGCGCGACCCCCCGCGCCATGTCCGCCGGAATTTGCGCCGGCATCGAGCCTTCCCGGGTGTACACGTAGCGCACGTGCACGCCTCCCGACGGCGCGAACCGCACGCTTTCCTCACGCGGAATGCCGCTCCGCCCCATCCTCGCGTGAGATGAGCGCCAAGCTCGCTGTGCACATCGACAGGTCCACGATGCGTGCTCACGCATGCGCGAGACAATCGTCGCGATTCGTGGAGGGCGGGCCGGCTGGTGAACGGGAGCCGAGGCGTATTCTGCGTGGCCAATGGCCAGGATAGATTGCTGGCGCCTTCGCGCCATCGAGCCGATCTTGCGTCGGCCTACTGGTCCGGGGCCCACCCTTGGGTCCGGATTGGGGTCCTACTAACATGGTACTGGATGGCCTCGCTGACGTGCGCGGTCTCGATCGTCTCCGCGCCGGCTAAGTCCTTCTGCCGGGCGACCCTGTTCAACTTCCAGAAGCGGCTGCGCGACGACATGGTAGCCACCGGTCAGGACAAGTTCCAGGCCGTCTTCGACCGGCTCACCGTGGAGCAGCTGGAGCGCTTCGGACTGAAGGGCACGATCCAGCGGTGCGACTCGACCCAGATCGGCTCGAACATCCGCCAGTACACCCGGATCGAGCTGCTGGTAGAGGTGGCGCTGCGGATGTGGCGCGTCCTCGGCGAGGCCGATCAGGCACAGCATGCCGAGCGCTTTGCTCCCTACGTCAGGGCGAAGACCTCGGGGCAGTTCCTCTACCGGCTGCGCAAGAGCGACATCGACGCGACGCTGGAGCGGCTGG
Source organism: Longimicrobium sp. (assembly GCA_036389795.1). NCBI lineage: Bacteria > Pseudomonadati > Gemmatimonadota > Longimicrobiia > Longimicrobiales > Longimicrobiaceae > Longimicrobium > Longimicrobium sp. Next base: position 12,890 of record DASVWD010000271.1, on the reverse strand, counting down.
GCGAGCTCTACGCCTGGATGGTCGAGGCGCTGCAAGCCGGCTACGGCTCGACCGAGATCCACCACACCGTCCGCCGCGTCTTCGCGGAGCACTTCACGCGCGTCGAGGAGAAGATCGCGCTGCGCCCGCCCGAGGAGATCGGCAGTGATGCGCTGCAGTCGCCCGACGATCCCGACGCCACCTTCCACCGGAAGGACGAGGCGGAGTTTCACGGCTTCGTGCTGCACGCCACCGAGACGGCCGATCCGGAGAACGACCTGCAGCTGATCACGGACGTCGCGGTGGCGCCCAACAACCAGGCCGACAGCCGCATCCTGCACGAGCGGCTGCCGGAGATGCACCAGAAGACCCCCGATCTCCAGGAGCTGCGCCACGACGCCGCGTACGGGAGCGAAGACAACGACCGGCGAGAGGCCGAGCTCGGGATCCAGGCGGTGCAGACCGCGATCCGCGGCCGCGTGGCCCAGGCGCCGATGCAGATCGAGCGCGACGAGGCCGGACTCCTCCAGATTCGCTGTGCGGCGGGGCACGTGGTGCCGGGCCGATCCACCGACAAGCACTACAAGGCCGAGTTTGCGGCCGCGAGCTGCGCCGGGTGCCCATTCGCGGCGTCATGCCTGGCGCAGCGTCGCGCACACGGGGGCCGCACCTTCTACTTCACCGAGGCCGACGTGCTGAAGCAGGCCCGGCAACGCCGGATCGAGACGCTGCCGGAAGAGCGGCGGACGCTGCGGGCCAACGTCGAAGCCACCATCAAGGAGTTCAAGGCCCCGTGCCGGGACGGCAAGCTGCGCACGCGCGGGCTTTGCGCGGCCAGCCGGTACGGCTTCCTGCGTGCGATCGTCAACTTCGGGCGCATCTACCGTCACCTGCAGCGGGTTTCACCCCCGCCCCAGACCTCTGTGCCCGTACCGGCCCTTGCCCGTCGTCTCCCGGTGACGCTACACGGTCTGCTGGCGCCTCTGCGGCGCCTCGTCCGAGCGCTGGGAGGGTGCGGGGGCGATCCGTTTCCCGCTGCCGCCGCATTCGCCTGAAAAGCCGAAGCGGGTAACGTGACTTCTTAGACCGGACTCAATCCTGTTATCCGAACGATTCTCTGCAAAGTGGTATCAACTCAAACAGGAGGGGGCTCCCGGACGTCCTGCGAACACGCTGCTCCTTGATTTCCTGCGAATCGTCGAGGGTCACATCACAACTGTTCGCGTGGCCAGAAACAGGGGGAGCGAAGCAGCGGAGGACCGGTGTCGATCCCTCTGCCTCGTGCGCTCCCTCCGCGTGAGAAAATCCGACGGAGCCCGCGGGTTGCTACATCCGCGCGCCGCCGTCGAGCTCGAGCACACGGCCGGTGAAGAAGCCGCATTCGATGACGAAGCGGAGCGCCAGCCACACCTCGAACGGATCGCCGAAGCGGCCCACGGGGATCCCGGCCAAGAGGCTGGCGCGCGCCTCTTCGGAGATGTTGTCGAGGAGCGGGGTCTGGATCACGCCCGGAGCGATGGAGGCCACGCGGATGCCGTGCGGCGCCAGTTCCAGCGCCCAGGTGCGCGTGGCCGAGTCGAGCCCCGCCTTGCTGGCGCCGTACACCGACTGCCCCGCGTTCCCCGAGCGCGCCAGCGACGAGATGTTCACGATCACGCCCTCACCGCCATTACCTTCGCCGCAGCGCTCCAGCATCGACGCGGCGACCTCGCGCGCGACCAGGAACTGGCCGGTGAGGTTCACGTCGAGCGCCCTGCGCCACTGCGCGGTCGGGAGGCGGCGGATCCAGCCGTCGTCGTCGGCCACCAGCAGGCCGTCCATCAGCACGGCGGCGTTGTTCACCAGCACGTTCACGCCGCCGAACCGCTCGTCGGCGTCGCGGACGAACGCCTTGACTGCGGATTCGTCGGTGATGTCGCCCACCATCGTCTCCACGCGGCCGGGGAGGCCGGCGGATTCGGCGGCCAGCCGTCGCAGCCCGTCACCGTCGATATCCACGGCCGCCACCTTCGCGCCGGCGCGCGCCAGCTCCAGCGCGAAGCGGTAGCCCAGCCCGCTGGCGGCGCCCGTCACCAGCGCCCGCACCTCTCCGATCTGCATCCATCCTCCCGAACGTGAGGGTTGCCGCCATCTCTCCAGCGGCGGAACGGCCGATCGTCGTCTAGACCCCGCACCCCGGCGGCCGAAGCCGCGGCAACACCGGGAAGCCTCGCAAACTGCGCGAGGCCGACCGGCTCGGGCTCGGACTCTGCTCGTCGGGCCGGAGTCCTTCGTCGGACCGGGTTCCGTCCGATCCCCGCGCCGCGATCTTTCCGCCGGGGCCGGCGCGGCGTTCAGTGTTCGAATTCGACGCCCGGCGGCGTGGAGGGTGACGTTACCGGCGCCGGCGAATTGGAACATGGCCGATACACCGATCCCCCATCGGACGCGGTGACCGGGGATCTCGAACGAGTTCCGGCCGTCGGTGAGCGTGGCGTTCTCTCCGCCGACCGAGAGCCCGTCCTGGGTGAACGCCTGGTTGGGATCGTCCCACACGTGGACCGCTTCGAGCGTCACGCCCTCGTCGGCCGTGAACGGCACCGTCGCCCGGCGCAGGCGAGCGCGCACGCCGTCCTCGACTGCCGGCGTCGGAATCGCGAAGTGGACCCGGTAGTGGTTGTGCGCGCCGCGGTACCCGACGCCCCAGCCAAGCCGCAACCCGATCATCGAGGTCCACCGCACCGGAGCCGTGTCGCATCCGCGTGCACGGAGGTCTGCGTACAGCATCTCCGCTTCGTAATAGCGGGAGGCATGGAACAATCGCTCGGCACGCACCAGCCCGCGTACGGTATCGCTCAGCTCGAACGCGAGATCGCGCTGCAGGTCGTCGAGGTTGAACGGGCGCTGCCAGAGATAATCGTGCGCCACCCGAGGCTCGAGCGACTCAGCGCCGTGCGCGAGCACCAGCGCGAACTCGAGCACCTTCCGAGGCTCTCGGACGTTCTCGGGCCAGCCATAGTCGACCAGAATCAGAACTGTATTCGGCCAGCCGCCAGCGCCTCGACTCCAGAGCAAACGCGGGGACCTCGGCCTGAGCGACATCCCCGCCGCTTTCACTTCACATCCTCCTATTCCACCGTGACCGAGTTCGAAAATCCGAGCCAGCGTCAGAGCGACGCCTCGGCTCGAGTGGTTCCCCACGAGGATATCGCGCGCTTCTGCGGCCCCTGGTCGGTGCCGTCGCGGACGGTGAGGCTCGCCGTAGGCGTGTTGGCGTGCCACACCGAATCCCTCCTGGCTCAGGCGCGCGAGCGCGTGGCCGCCTACACGGCCGAGGTGCGCGCCCTGGTTGCGGAACTGGAAGAGAAGCTGCCGCAGCATGAGAAACTTCCGTTCTGGCGCGAGCTGCTGGTCTTCTACGAACGCGCCGCCGTCGGCTGGCACCTGCCCCCGCTCCTCCCGGTGATCGTGGACCCCAGCCACGCCGGCGGCCGCACCGACCTGGTGGCGCCGCTGGCCTACGCGGCCGTGGCGGCGGGCGCCGACGGGCTGATCATCGAGGTACACCCGCGTCCGACGGAGGCGCTCTCCGACGGCGACCAGTCGCTCTCGCCCGAGGCGTTCCTGGCGGTGATGCGCGGGATCCGCCCCTTCGCCGAGGCGGCCGGCCGCGAGCTTCCCATCCCCGCCGACCTGGCGGTGGAGGCGGCCGCGTGAGCGCGCAGGAGCTGGCGCCCCCTGACGAGGACGGCTGGCGCGGCGCGAACCTGGAGGCGATCCGCGACGAGATCGAGCGGATCGACCGCGCGATAATCGCGCTGATCGCCGAGCGGGTGCGGCTGGCGCGCGAGGTGGGGGTGGCCAAGCGCGCCCGCGGCCTCCCGATCCTTGACCCGCGCGCGAGGCAGCCGTCGTCCGCCGCGCGGGGACCCTCGCCCGCGCGGCCGGCCTCCCGGACGACGACGTGCGCTACATCTACTGGCACGTGATCGGCCTCTCCCGCCGCGCGCAGATGGAGGAGTGACGCGGCCGGTCGCCCGGTCTCGCGAGGACCCGGGGGCGCGCGGGCGTGCCTCCGCGTCTTCGCGTCCTCGCGCGAGATCCGTCGCTCCCTGGACCGGAGCGACGGATCCCTCGTCTTCATCTCCCGTCCCCGTCTCCCGTCCCTCATCATCCCTGCGTCCCGGTCCGTACGGACTCCCGAGCGGAGGAGATGGAAGACGATGCGAGCGATCGCGATCACGCTGGCCGTCCTGATGAGCGCGGGGAGCGCGGCGATCCGCCGCAGGTCCAGCGCGCCCCTCCGCGGTCTCGATCATCCGTTGCGGACTGGACACCATGCCTGCCTGGGCATCTTCTCGATCACCGTGCTCCTGGCCGACCAGTTCCAGGTACGCGGCTCCCGCGCACATGCAGCGCCGCTGGTACGAGAAGTCCCTGCCCACCCGGGCGGCGCGGCCCGGCGCCGCACCGGCTCCGCCGCCCGCCGAAACGGTTGAGCATCTCGATTCTCGCGCCTTTCGAGCCATGGCAGCAACGCCGCGCTTGGTGCTGCTGCGGGTTGCGTTTTTCGGCGAATAACGATTAGCTTTTTCCAGACGAACCAGCGACGTTCACCCTGCCGTGTCGAACGTTACGCGCCAGCACACGCACGACTCGCGCCGGAGGGGGACGACGCCTTCCCCATCGAGAACGGGACGGCCGGCGCCCCGGGCCGGAGCCGGGTCGCATCCACGCACGCTCCGGAGCGCTTCCGCGCGACGGCGCCGGGCCGTTCCCGACCACCCTGAACAGCGAGAGGCGAGGCATGCCGACGGACGCGACGGAGGACACCCGCACCTACGTCGTCCTGGTCAACCACGAGGAGCAGTACTCGCTCTGGCTGGCGGACAAGAAGATCCCCCTGGGCTGGTCGGCCGTGGGCGAGCCGGGCTCCAGGGAGGAGTGCCTGGCGTACGTGGAGGAGGTGTGGACCGACATGACGCCGAAGAGCCTGCGGAAGCAGACCCAGGAAGCCTGATCCGGGGGGGCGCCGCGGCGTGCGCGCGGGCCCTCCGCGCCGGCGCCGGAGAGCGTGGGCGACCCGCACTCGCGCCGGTCCCGGTGCCCGGACCGGCGGACGCCCGGCCCGCTCCCGCGCCCGAGAGGGAGCCGCCGAGCCGCGGTCCGGTCGCGTCGCCGCCGCCGGGCCACGGATCCCCCCGGACGACGGCGGCAGGGTCGAGGCCGGGCAGCCCTCCGAAAGGCCGGAGGCCATCGGCGAGGTGCGGGGCTCACGAGAGGGGCGCGGTCGCGCGTCGGACAACCATCACCCAACGGATCGTACGCAATGACGCTGCACGCCGAGCCCGCACCCGGCCTCCGGATCCCGTCCGTCGCCCTTCGCCCGGACGCGGCGCGGACCCGGCACGTCCTCTCCATCCTGGACCTGTCGCCCGAGGAGGTGCTCTACCTGGCCCGGCGCGCGGTGCGGATCAAGCACGCTCCCGCCGCCCCGCAGAGCCTGCGCGGCCGCACGGTGGGCGTCTACTTCCGGAAGACCTCCACCCGCACCCGCGCGAGCTTCGTGGTGGGCGCCGGGCGGCTGGGGGCCACCGTGGCCACCTTCGGCCCCGCCGACCTGCAGACCAACACGGGGGAGACGGCGGAGGACACCGCCCGCACCCTGGCCGGCTACCTGGACGTGCTGGTGATGCGCACCAACGAGAGCGTCGACGAGATGAAGACCTTCGCCGCGCACCCGGGGATGTCGGTGGTCAACGCGCTCTCCTCCGACGAGCACCCCACGCAGGCGCTCGCCGACTTGGCCACCCTCCTGGAGCACTTCGGGCGGCTGGAGGGCCTCGACCTGCTCTACTGCGGCGAGGGGAACAAGACCGCCGCCGCGCTGGCGCTGGCCATGAGCCGCATCCGCGGGACGCGGCTCACCCTGGCCACGCCGGAGGGGTACGGGCTCGACCGGCGGAAGCTGGCCGTCGCGCGGGCGCAGGCCGCCGAGCACGGCGCGACGGTGGAGGAGACGCACGACGCCGCCTCCCTCCCGCGCGGGGTGGACGCGGTCTACACCAGCCGCTGGCAGGAGATGGGGGTGGGGAAGCCGGATCCCGAGTGGCAGACCCTCTTCCGGCCCTTCGCCGTCACCCGGGCGCTGCTGGAGCGGGTGTCGAAGCCGCGTGGGACGGTGTTCCTGCACGACCTCCCCGCCGTACGCGGCGAAGACGTGGACGACGAGGTGCTCGACGGGCCGCGGAGCCTGGCCTGGGTGCAGGCCCAGCACAAGATGTGGAGCGCCATGGCGGTGATGGAGTGGTGCGGCGCGGGCGTCGTGGACGCCGAGATCTCCTCCCCCTCCTGACCCCGGCCATGCAGACCGCAATCCTCCTGGACACCCGCACCGCCCCCGCCGTGGCCGCCACGTACTTCCCGCCGCCCGCAAGCGAGTTCCGCGTGGGGCACGGCGAGATCCACGCGCACCACGGCGAGATCGTGCAGGGGATGTTCTACTCGAGCGACGGGACGGTGGAGCACGGGCTGGTCACCCTCCCGTGCACCCTGTTCCGCACGCACGCCCGCTTCCGTCCGCTGCGCTCGGGGCCGCTCACGGTGGAGCCGGGCGACCGCTCGCGGGCGAAGGCCGCCGCCCGGCTCGCGCTGGACGCGCTGGGGCGCACCGGGTGGGGCGGGGCGATCCGGATCGAGAGCAACGTCCCCGTCCAGTGGGGGTGCGGCTCGTCGACCACCGACGTGCTGGCCACCATCCGCGCGGTGGCCGACGCCTTCGGCGCGGTGCTGGAGCCGGCGTGGATCGCGGGGCTGGCCGTGGCCGCCGAGACCGCGTCGGACTCGCTGATGTTCGGCCACGAGCGGGCGGTGCTCTTCGCGCAGCGCCGCGGCCGCGTGCTGCTGGACCTGGGCGGGCCCCTCCCCGCGGTGCGGGTGCTGGGCTTCAACACCGAGGGCGAGCACGGGGTGGCGACGCTCACCCTTCCGCCCGTCTCCTACACCGCGTGGGAGATCGAGGCCTACCGGGCGATCCTGGGGCTGCTGCGCCGGGCGGTGGAGCGGCAGGACGCCGCGCTGCTGGGCCGGGCGGCCACCGCCAGCACCCTGATCATGCAGCGCCACCGCCCCAAGCGGCACATGCCCGAGCTCCTCCGTCTCGCGCAGGAGGCGGGCGCGCTGGGGGTGCAGGTGGCGCACAGCGGCACCGTGGCCGGCTTCCTCTTCGCGCCCGGCGCCGGGGCCGACGCCCGGATCGAACGTGCGCGGGCCGGCCTCGGCCGGCTGGGGGTGCCCGCGAGCTGGGAGTTCTCCACCGAGCCCGCCCCGCACCCGAAGGATCCCTCGTGAGCGGCCCCGTGATCCACGCCAACTTCGTGGACGCCATCGCGCTCCCCCGCCTCGTCTGGCTCCGCCCCAACCTGATCGGGCTGGCCTTCCCCCTGATGAAGCTGCTCCCGGCGCGCTTCATCGTCCGCAAGGCGCTGGAGGAGGAGGAGCTGCGGCCGGGCGGCCTCATCGCCGAGACCACCTCCGGCACCTTCGGGCTGGCGCTGGCGATGGTGGCGCGGCTCGGCGGCCACCCGCTGACGCTGGTGAGCGACCCGGCCATCGACGCCCCGCTCAAGCGGCGGCTGGAAGACCTGGGCGCCACGGTGCACATCGTCCGCGAGCCGGGGCCCACCGGCGGCTTCCAGCAGGCGCGGCTCGCCATCCTCGAGCGGGTGCTGGCCGAGAGCCCGGGGAGCTTCTGCCCCCGCCAGTACAGCAACCCGCACAACCCGGGGAGCTACGCCCCCTGCGCCGAGCAGCTGGCCCACGCGGCCGGGGCGATCGACTGCCTGATCGGCACCGTGGGGTCGGGCGGGAGCGTGTGCGGGATCTCGTCGTACCTGCGGCTGATCTCCCCCGAGCTCGAGGTGATCGGCGTGGACACGCACCGCAGCGTCCTCTTCGGCCAGTCCGACGCCGGGAGCGGGCGGCTGCTGCGCGGCCTCGGCAACTCGCTGATGCCGCCGAACGTGGACCACACGGCGTTCGACCTGGTGCACTGGGTGGGCGCGGCCGAGGCCTTCCTGGCCACCCGCCGGCTCCACCGCGACCACGCGCTCTTCATGGGCCCCACCAGCGGCGCGGCGTACCTGGTGGCCGAAGGGTGGGCGCGCGAGAACCCCGACCGGCTGGGCGCCGTGATCTTCCCCGACGAAGGGTACCGCTACCAGGACACCGTCTACGACGACGCCTGGCTGGAGGCGAAGGGGGTGCGCCTCGACGTCCTCCCGCAGGAGCCGGTGGAGTGGGAGCACCCCCACGACGGCCATGACCCGTGGGCGTTCTTCCGCTGGGGCCGCCGCTCGTACGCCGAGGTGATGGACCGGCCCGGCGCCGGCCTGAGGCTGGTGCCGGCGTGAGCGCGGCCCCCGCCGGAAAGGCGCTGCTCTTCGTCGAGAGCAACACCAGCGGCACGGGGCGGCTCTTCGCGCGCACCGCGCGGAGCATGGGCTTCCTCCCGGTGCTGATCACCGCCCGGCCCGAGAAATACGCCTACCTCGTCGAGGAGGGCGCGCCGGAGGTGGTCGTGGTCCCGCGCGTCGACGAGGACGAGCTGCACGCGCTGGTCGCCGCGCGCTGGGGCGGAGCCGCCGGGGTGGCCGGGATCACCTCCAGCTCCGAGTACTTCGTCGCCACCGCGGCGGCGCTGGCGGCGCGTTTCGGCCTTCCCGGCCCCGACGCGGCGTCCGTTCGCGCCGCGCGCGACAAGTCGCGGCAGCGCGAGGTGCTGGCCGCCGGCGGCGTCCCCTCCCCCGCCTTCCGCGCCGTCTCCTCGGCGCCCGAGGCCGCGGCGGCCGCGCGCGAGATCGGCTTCCCCGTGGTCCTCAAGCCGGTGGACGGGAGCGGGAGCGTGGGCGTGCGCGCCTGCGCCGATCCGGCGGAAGCCGGGTCCCACGCCGCGCTCCTCTTCGCCTCGGGCGAAAGTGGCGCCCGCGTCCTGGTCGAGTCGTTCGTCGCCGGCGACGAGTTCTCCGTCGAGGTCTTCTCCGGGCGGGTGGTGGGGATCACCCGCAAGCACCTGGGAGATCCGCCCTTCTTCGTCGAGGCGGGGCACGACTACCCGGCCGACGTCCCCGAGGAGGCCGCGTCGGCGCTCATCGACTCGGTGACGCGCGGGACGGCGCTCCTGGGCCTGGGGTGGGGCCCGCTCCACTGGGAGCTGCGGATCGACCGCGAGGGGCGCGCCGTGCCGATGGAGGTCAACCCGCGGCTCGCCGGCGGCTTCATCCCCGAGCTGGTGCGCCACGCCGAGGGGATCGACCTGATCCGCGAGACCCTGCGCCTGGTGGTGGGGCGGGAGCCGGGGCTGGTCCGGGCGCACCGGCGGCACGCCTCCATCCGCTTCCTCTTCGCGCCCGGCGCGGGGCGGCTCGCGGCGATCGACGGGATGTCCAGCGCGCTCGGCCGCCCCGACGTGGTGGAGGTGCGCGCCTACCGCCGCCCCGGCGACGCGCTTGCCGTGCACGGCGACTTCCGCGACCGCATCGGCCACGTGGTCGCCTGCGCCCCGGAGGCCCGCGCCGCCGCCCGCGCCGCCGAGGGCGCCCGCGACACCGTCCGCGTCCGGGTCGACGCGCCCGCGTCCGCGCGCGCGGACGAAGCGGACGAAGCTGCCGCACCGCTGGCGGGCGCGACGGAGGGGGCGGCGTGAGCGAGGACACCGGGCGGATCCGCCGGGCGCTGGACCCGCGCGCGCGCCGGATCGTCTTCGGCGACGACGCCGACCGGGCGATCCGCGACGAGCTCCCGTCCTGCGTCCGCATCGACCGGGCGCACCTGGTGATGCTGGTGGAGCGCGGGATCCTCCCCCCCGGGCGCGGGCGGCGGCTCCTGGCCGCGATGGACCGGCTGGTCGCGGAAGACTACGCGCCGCTGAAGGGGCGCGCGGCGCCACGCGGGCTGTACCTCCTCTACGAGAGCTGGCTGGTCGAGACGCTGGGCGAGGAGACCGGCGGCGCGGTGCACCTCGCCCGCTCGCGCAACGACATCAACGCCACCGTCCTCCGGCTCCGGCTGCGGGAGCCGTACGGCCGGCTGGTCGGCGAGGTGCTCCGCCTGCTGGCCGTCCTGGTCCGCCGCGCCGAGCGCCACGCCGCCACCCTGATGCCGGTCTACACGCACCACCAGGCGGCGCTCCCGGTCACCTTCGGGCACTACCTGGCCGGCGTGGCCCTGGCGCTCCTGCGCGACCTGCACGGGATCGAGGCCGCGGCCGCCGGCCTCGACCGCTGTCCGCTGGGCGCCGGCGCGGCGGGGGGGACCACGGTGCCGATCGACGCGGAGCGGACGGCGGCGCTCCTCGGCTTCGCGGAGGGCGTGCTGCACTCGATCGACGCGGTGGCCTCGCGCGACCTGGTCCTCCGCCTCCTTTCGGCCGCGTCGGTCCTGGGCGTCACGCTCAGCAGGCTGGCGACCGACCTGCAGCTCTGGAGCACGGCGGAGTTCGACCTGGTCGGCTTCCCCGACACCCTGGTCGGCTCCAGCTCGATGATGCCGCAGAAGCGCAACGCCTTCCTCCTGGAGCACGTGCAGGGGCGGGCCGGGGCGCCGCTGGGCGCCTTCACCGCCGCCGCCGTGGCGATGCACGCCACGCCTTTCAGCAACTCGGTCGCCGTCGGCACCGAGGGGGTGCGGCCGCTCTGGGGCGCGCTGGAGGGGGTGACGGAGGCGGTGGTCCTCTCCCGTCTCGTCGTCGCCGGCGCCGAGCCGCGGCCGGAGCGGATGCGCCGGCGGGCGGACGAGGGGTTCACCGCCGCCACCGAGCTGGCCAACCGGCTGGTGCTGGAGACGGGGATGTCGTTCCGCCGGGCGCACCACCGCGTGGGCGAGCGGGTGACGGAGGCGGCCGCGCGCGGAGAGCCGCTGGCGGAGGCGGCCGGCGCCCTCTTCCGCGAGCTGGGGATCGACGCGGACGCGGCCGGCCTGGACCCCGCCGCGGTCGCGGACGCCGCGGCGCACGGCGGCGGGCCGGCCGAGGTCGCGCTGCGCCGCGCCGTGGCCGAGCTGCGGCGCGAGTGGTCGGCCGCCGCCCGCCGGCTCCACGCGCGCCGGGAACGGTGGCGCGAGGGCGACCGCGCCCTGGACGCCGCGGCGGCCAGGGTGGCTGGCGGGCCTGCGCCGGACGACGCGCCGTCCGAGCCGATGGCGGCGCCGGCGGGATGAGGCGGACCGGGCCCCGCACGCGTCCGTGGCGGGAGGGCGGAAGGGAAGCGCGCGGAGAGTCAGAGTTAGCAGAGAAAACCAAGCAGTTCTCTGCTAACTCTGCTGACTCTGCGCGAGGCATTTCTGTTGAATTTCCACTCACGTTTCAAGCGGATTCGGTATCACGCAGAGACGCAGAGGCACAGAGAGAGTGTCAGGTCGCCGGGACGGCGTGCGGGCGGCGCGGGTCTTCCATGCCGCCGCCCTGGAGCTTGCGGTACGCCTCGCTGTCGCGCATCAGCTCCGCGTGCGTTCCCGCGGCCGCCACGCGCCCCGCCGCCACCATCACCACGTGGTCGGCCAGCGCTGCGGTGCTCACGCGGTGCGTCACGAAGATCACCGTCTTCCCCTCCTGGCGCGCGAGCAGGTCGCGCAGGATCAGGCTCTCGGTCTGCATGTCGACGTTGGCCATGGCCTCGTCCAGCAGCAGCACCGGCGCGTCGCGTACCAGCGCGCGCACCAGCGCAATGCGCTGGCGCTGCCCGCCCGACAGGGTGGCGCCCCACTCGCCCACGTGCGTGTCGTAGCCGTCGGGGAGCTCGTCGATGAGCGACTTCAGCCGGCAGAGCCGCACGGCGTCGTCGACGCGCGCCCGCGAGGGCTCCTCGGCGCCGAGCGTCAGGTTGTCCCAGATGGTGCCCTGCACCAGGCTGAACTCCTGCCACACCACCGCCATCTGCCGGCGCAGGTCGGGGATGGAGAGGGAGGTGATCGGCGCGCCGTCCACGCACACCTCGCCCGCGTCAGGCTCCTCCATGCGCAGGATCAGGCGGAGGAGCGAGCTCTTCCCCGCCCCGCTGGGGCCCACGATGGCGGTGATGGCGCCGCGCGGGAAGCAGACGCTCACGTCGTGCAGCACCTCGCGCCCGGCCGAGTAGCCGAAGCACACGCCGCGCATGCTGATCTCGCCCCGCACCACGGTGGCGATGGGCGGCGGCGGCGCATACGCCAGGGCGGGGTCCTGCTCGGGGGGCTGGTCCAGGTGATCGAACATGCGCCCCAGGCCCACCGCACCCCGCTGGAAGTCGGTGAACAGCGTGGTGATCTGCGTGAGCGGGCCGGTCATGTACCCCACGTAGGCGGTGAACGCGACGTAGTCGCCCAGGGAGAACGCGACGTCGTGCTGACGCTGTTTAGAAGAGGGCGGATTGGCAGCGAGAGCCTCGATCGCCAGTTGGACGCGATCCACGACGAGGAAACCGCACTCAAACGCGAGGTTCACGATCTTCGGAGTCGGCTGCGGGCGGCGGAAGAAAGCAACGACCAGGTTAACTCCGCCGACGCCCTGCTTCGCACCTTGAACGAACGGTTGGATGAGACGCTCGATTGGGAAACCCGGCGCGAGCTGATCCAAACCCTGGTTGAGCGAATCACGATTCAGACCGTAGATGCTGATGGACGCCGCGCAGTAAACGTGGTTGCCCGCTACCGGTTCACACTAGTGGCAATTGATAACTGCACGGGCACGCGTGCAGATAACAATTGCTACCTAGAGCAAGTCCACGAAATTACGCAATTCGATCGACCAGCGGCCCTGCGGGTGATACCATTTCGCAGGGAATCGTTCGGGTATCAGCCCTGAAAAGGTCTCACACAGAGGGCACAGAGAACACAGAGGAACAGCGGAAGAGATTGAAGTTCTCTCCGTGTCCTCCGTGTCCTCTGTGTGATGCCAATCT
>DASVWD010000270.1 GCA_036389795.1 Longimicrobium sp. | reverse complement strand
TGAAAAGGTCTCACACAGAGGGCACAGAGAACACAGAGGAACAGCGGAGAGATTGAAGTTCTCTCCGTGTCCTCCGTGTCCTCTGTGTGATGCCAATCTGTTTCTCGCGAACCAGAACAATGCTCGGAAACGTGGTATCAGCCGGGACGAAAATCCCAAAGTGCTAGATTTCTCCCCCCTCGCGCGTTGTTAGGAAATCAGCTGGTTCCAGCCTCCCCGCGAGGGGCGAATCCCGGGCGGCGGGCGTCACGTAAACGAATGAGTAGGCTCCGGTATCTCACCCCGGCGGACCCGCGCCCACGGTGCGGGGAGCCGCGGGACCGCGGGCCGGAGCACCCGTGGCGGGCACCACCCCGGCCGCACGCCGCGGCGGGGGTCCCATCCAGCCAAACCAGCCGGGCAGGCATGACGACGATCCGCACGCTGATCGTGGACGACGAGCCGCTGGCGCGCGAGCGGCTGCGCACGCTGCTGGAGCGCGAAGACGACGTGGAGGTGGTGGGCGAGTGCGGCGACGGGGTGGAGGCGGTGGACAGCATCGTGCGGCTGGAGCCCGACCTGGTGTTCCTGGACGTGCAGATGCCGGGCGTGGACGGCTTCGAGGTGATCCGGCGCGTGGGGGCCGCGCGGATGCCGTTCGTGGTGTTCGCCACCGCCTTCGACGACTTCGCGCTGCAGGCGTTCGAGGCCAACGCGCTCGACTACCTGCTCAAGCCGTTCGAGCGCGAGCGCTTCCGCGTGTCCCTCGAGCGGGCGCGGCGGCAGCTCGGGCAGCGGGGCGGCGCGCGGGTGGACCCGCGCTTCCTGGAGTGGCTGGAGGGGCTCTCGCAGGCCGCGGCCGAGTACCGCGAGCGCTTCGTGGTCAAGACCGGCAACCGCTTCCGCGTGGTGCGCGCCGCCGACGTGGACTGGATCGAGGCCGCCGACAACTACGTGCGGCTGCACCTGGGCAAGGAGCAGCACCTGCTGCGCGAGACCATGTCCGAGCTGGACCGCTCGCTGGACCCGCGCCGCTTCGTGCGCATCCACCGCTCCACCATCGTCAACGTCGACCGCATCCACAGCATCGAGTCGTGGGGCGCCGGCGAGTTCCTCTTCGTGCTCGCCGACGGCACCAAGCTCGCCTCCAGCCGCGGCTACCGCGACCGCCTCCGCTCCGTCCTGGGGTGGTGAGCCGACGAGCTTCAACTGCAACGACGGGTCTGGGCGTGTCCCCCCTGAAGGGGGCCGGGCTGCGCGCGCCGTAGGGCCGCAAACGACGCTGCCCAACGGCGCCGGGCCAGCGCCGCCACGATACCCCCTGTGGCGGCGCCGTCCCGGCCCTCCGGGCGCGCATCCCTCACGCGAGGTCTCGCCCGGGCGCGGCCACTGCGAGTGCCTGAAGACACGCGCTGGAATACGGAGCCTCGCAAACCCCGCGAGGCTTCCACCGCGCACCCCATTCCGTCCGGGACCTGGCTTCGTCGCGCGAAACGCCGAAGTCCCTCCTCCAGGCTTTCCGGGGGGAGGGACTTCGGCGCTTCGGGCGCGAGGGAGAGGGCCCCCCCGCCGCCGCGCCCGCCCGGTGGCGAGCGCGGCCCGGAGTGTGGCCGGATGGCTACTGCACGGTGATGGTACCGTTCGGCGAGCAGACCGGCCCGGCCCCTCCCGTATTGGCGCCCTTCCGGTTCGTGCCGTTGGAGGCAACGATCCCACCGGCGCAGGCGAAGCCGTTGAGGTTGGAGTAAACGTCGTTGTTCGAGATGTTCACCGTCGCGCTGCCCTGGCCCGCGCCCCCGTTGCCGGCCTGCAAGGCCGTGCCGTTGTGGGTCAGGATGTTGCTGTCGGCGTTGATGACGCCGACGTTCTCGGCGATCAGGGCGAACCCGGAGTTGCCCGAGAGGACCGAGTGGCTCACCATGGCGTTCCCCCAGGCGACCCTGACTCCATCGACACCGTTGGTGATCGACGAGTTCGAGATCACGAGGTTTCCGGCGCCCGCCATCGTCGGGACCCAGACTCCGTAGCGCGTCACTCCGGAAATGGTGACGTTCTCGATGATGAGCCGCCTCCCATTGGTGAACCTGACTCCGTCCGTCCCGGTCCCCACCGCGTTGATGTTGAGGTTGCGGAGGGTGACGACGATGTCGGTGCCGTTGACGTTGACGGCGGTGGGAGCCAGCGCGGACAGGATGCCGCCCTGCGTCCCCCTGCAGTCGATCGTGATCGACTTGGTGATCGTGATCGTGCCGAACCCGCCCGGATCGAGGCAGTTGATCTCCCCGCCGGCCGCGGTCTTGGAGATCGCGCCCGCGAAGGTCTTGCACGGAGCGGTGCGCGAGCAGGGATTCACGTCGTCACCGACACCCGAGACCCAGGTCCGGGTCGCCTGCGCGTGAGCGACCGACGTCGCAGCCACGGCCATGATGCCGGAGCACACTGCCACTACGAATGCGCGTCTCATGATACAACCTTTCTTGTGCGGGTAAGGGGGAGGGAGGGGAATGGGCCATCGCGGAAACCGCGATCCTGAAACATAGCGCAAACCATAGGCATCCCGCCAGCCCTTTTCCGTAAGTTTTACACAGATGACGGATGCCAGACCAGTTCCCGCCCCGCAGGACCCCGGACCGGAACTTCGCCACCCTTTCGAAGCGCTCCGGATGTCGCAGACCGTGTGCGGCCCTGTCCGATTCGGCCACCGCGCTCCCCCAGGCCCGGCTCCCTCCCCGCCGGCATCCGGAAGCCCGGCCGCGCTTGCCTGGAACGGCGCTTCGGTCATCTCCCTGGCCGCGAGTGCGCCGAGTCGATCACCAGCACGCCCGTCACGGCGCCCACCAGCCAGATCAGCGCATAGGCGGCGAGCCCCGCCGCCGTGCTCCGCGCGTCGCGCGGCGAGAGCAGCCCGGCGAGCCAGACGCCCGCCAGCGACAGCACGAAGAGGTAGGCGACGTAGCCGAAGAACCATCCCATCGGATGCCCGGCGGCCTCGGAGCCCGCGGCCCCTCCGCTCCGCTCCCGCGCGGACACCTGCCGGAGCGCCGCGGCGACGAACTTCGCCGGGATCCCCGCCTGGGCCGCGGCCTCGAACAGGTCGCTCCGGCGCAGCCGGGTCAGCTCTTCGGCGTGCAGCTCGGCCGCCACCTCCAGCACCTCCTCCACCACCTCGGGCGAGACCACGGGGTCGGCCGCTTCCCCGCCGGGCGCCGCGTGCTCCTGGAAGTCCACTCTCATCGTTGGGGTCCGTTGTCGCGGGGCCTCGAAGTGTCGGCCCTCCACATTCCCACGCAGCGGCGGCCCGGCCGGTTTCAGGACCCGCCTCCCGGACTGCGGCGCGGCCGCGGGTTGCCGCTCCCCGTGCGGGCGACCTACATTCCCGCCTCACTCCCACACGACACGCAGCGGACCCGGGCGAAATGGCCAAGACCGCCACCTTCGACATCACCTCCACGGTGGACCTGCAGGAGGTCGACAACGCCGTGAACCAGGCGCGCAAGGAGGTGCAGCAGCGCTACGACTTCAAGGGCGCCACGGCCGAGATCGACTTCAGCAAGAAGGACGGCACGCTCAAGCTGCTGGCCGACGACGACTACAAGCTCAAGGCGCTGGTCGACGTCATCCAGACCAAGCTGGTCAAGCGCGGCGTCCCCATCCGCAACCTGGACTACGGCGACGTGGAGCAGGCGTTCGGCGGCAAGGTGCGCCAGACCATCACCCTGGTGCAGGGGATCTCCACCGAGAAGGCGAAGGAGATCGTGAAGGCCATCAAGGCCGCCGGCTTCAAGAAGGTCAACGCGCAGATCCAGGAAGACGAGGTGCGCGTCTCCTCCCCCTCGATCGACGAGCTGCAGGCGGTGATCGCCGCGCTCAAGAAGGAGGACTTCGGGCTGGAGCTCTCCTTCGGCAACTTCCGCTCGTAAGATGCCGGCGCGCCCCCGCTCCGCCGCGCTCTTCCGGCGGGCCGTCGAGGTGATCCCCGGCGGCGTGAACTCGCCGGTGCGCGCCTTCCGCGCGGTGGGCGGCGAGCCGTTCTTCGTGGCGCGCGCCTCGGGCGCGCGGCTCTGGGACGTGGACGGCAACGAGTACCTGGACTACGTGCTCTCCTGGGGCCCGCTGATCCTGGGCCACGCCCACCCCGCCGTCGTCGAGGCCGTGCGCGACGCGGCGGGGCGCGGCACCTCGTACGGCGCCCCCACCGCGGCCGAGGTGGAGCTGGCCGAGCTGGTGCGCGAGCTGGTGCCGTCGCTGGAGCGGGTGCGCTTCGTCAACAGCGGGACCGAGGCGACCATGAGCGCCGTGCGCCTGGCGCGCGGCTTCACCGGGCGCGAGCTGGTGCTCAAGTTCGAGGGGTGCTACCACGGCCACGGCGACTCCTTCCTGGTGAAGGCCGGCTCGGGCGTGGCCACGCTGGGGCTCCCCAACTCCCCCGGCGTCCCCGCGGAGCTGTCGAGGCTCACCCTCACGGCGCCCTTCAACGACCTGGAGGCGGTGGAGGCCGCCTTCCGCGCGCACCCGGGGCGGATCGCGGCGGTGATCCTGGAGCCCGTGGTCGGCAACGCGGGCTTCATCGCCCCCGACGACGGCTTCCTCCCCGCGCTGCGCCGGATCACGGAGGAGGACGGGGCGCTGCTGGTGTTCGACGAGGTGATGACGGGCTTCCGCGTCGCCCGCGGCGGGGCGCAGGAGCGCTACGGCGTCCGCCCGGACCTCACCACGCTGGGGAAGGTGATCGGCGGCGGGCTCCCGGTGGGCGCGTACGGAGGGCGGGCGGAGATCATGGACCAGGTGGCGCCCGTGGGGCCCGTCTACCAGGCGGGGACCCTCTCCGGCAACCCGCTGGCGATGGCGGCCGGGCTGGCGCAGCTGCGCGTCCTGCGCGACGAGGACCCCTACCCCGCCCTGGAGCGGCGGACGCGGCGGCTGGTCGAGGGGCTGCTGGCGAGCGCGCGGGAGCTGGGCGTGCCGGCGTGCGGGGGGAGCGCGGGATCGATGTGGGGCGTCTTTCTTGCGGCCGGACCGGTCCGGAATTTCGCCGACGCGAAGCGCTCCGACGTGGCGCTCTTCAACCGCTTCTTCCACGCGGCGCTGGAGCGCGGCGTGTTCTTCGCGCCGTCGGCGTTCGAGGCCGGGTTCCTGTCCACCGCGCACACGGATGATGACGTCGAGGAAACGATCCGCCGCGCCCGCGAGGCCCTGGGCGCGGCGCTGGCCTAGCGCGCTCGCGGCCCTGGCGCTGCTGGCGGCGGCGTGCACCCCGCGCGGCGCGCCCACGCGGCCGGTGCCGGTCCCGCTGCCGCCGCCCGCGCCCGAGGCTCCCGCGCCCGCGCCGCCGCCCGCTCCCCCGCCGCCGCGCCCGACGGCACCGCCGCCCCCCGCGGCCGCCCGCGCGCCGGCCGTGCGCGTGGGGCTCGCGGTGGACACGCCCGCGGTGGAGGTCACCTCGGCCGACCGCTTCGTCGTCCGCACCGCGGGCGGGCAGGTGGCGGCGCGCGTGGAGGGCGGCGGCGTGGCCCGCTTCACCCGCGCGGGCGCCGGCGCGGAGCTGCGGGTCGCCGGGGGAGGAGGGGGCCCGCGCGTCTTCGACCTCCCGCTCGTGGTGGAGCCGGAGGACATCGGGACGCTGCAGACGCGCGGCCGCAGCTACCGGGGGGCGATGCTGGTGCAGGCGGCCGGCGCGGGCGGGCTCACGCTCGTCAACCGGCTCGACATGGAGAGCTATCTGCTGGGCGTGGTCCCCCGCGAGATCGGCCGCGCGTCGGAGGAGATCTACCAGGCGGTGAAGGCGCAGGCGGTGGCGGCGCGCACCTACGCGGTGAAGTACATGGGGCGCCGCCAGCAGCTCGGCTTCGACGTCTACCCCACCACCGAGGACCAGGTCTACGGCGGGGTGGCGGACGAGGACCCGATCGTCCACCGCGCCGTGGGCGAGACGGCGGGCGAGGTCCTGACGTACCGCGGCCAGCCGATCACCGCCTACTACCACTCCACCTGCGCGGGGCAGACGGCGGCGATCGACGAGGTGTGGAACGAGGCCCCGGTGCCGTACCTGGTCTCGGTGGTCGACGTGGACCCGCGCACGGGCGAGGCGTACGACCGCTCGTCGAGCCGCTTCCGCTGGACCGAGCGCTGGACGCACGACCAGCTGGCCGCCATCCTGAACCGCACGCTGCGCGACTCGCTCGGCGGGCGGACGATCCGCCAGATCCGCGGCATGGAGGTCACGCGGCGGACGCCCTCGGGGCGCGTGCGCTCGCTGGAGATCGAGACCGACGCCGGCACCTTCACGGTGGGCAGGGACCGCGTGCGCTGGATCCTGACGCCGGTGCGCGGCGGCATCCTCAACAGCTCGAAGTTCGACGTGCGGGTGCAGGGCGGCGAGATCGTGGCCGAGGGCGGCGGCTGGGGGCACGGCATCGGGATGTGCCAGGTGGGCGCCATGGGCCGCGCCCGCGCCGGCCAGGACTACCGCACGATCCTGCAGGCGTACTATCCGGGGACGCAGGTCACGGACATGTACTGAGAGGGGGCGGCTGAAGCCGCGGCAACAACTGCAGGAAGCCTCGCAAACCCCGCGAGGCTGCGGGGGCGGGTCGAGGCGCCGACCCCCCGGAATTCGCTCGAGAGACGGCGACGAGCAGTCCGCGCAGGCGGACTTCCTGTCGTTGTTGCAGCGGTTTCAACCGCCCGGCCCGATGGCGGCCGATCACCCGGAAGCCGGGCACCCGCGCCAACATCACCAGCGCACCAATCCACTAACGCACTAACGCACTAACGCACTCACGCACTTCCCTTCCCTCCCGCCAGGAGACGCCATGCGCCGAACCTCGTTCGCCTTCCTGCTGCCGGTGGTGGCCGCGCTCGGCATCGGCGCGCCCGCGAGCGCGCAGCGGCCCGAGGACTACGACTACGAGAACCTCGCTTTCCAGGGAATCGGGGTGTGGCTCTTCGGCGTGCTCCCGGCGCGCAGCAAGAGCGCGCTGGGGGTGCACCTGCGCGCCGACCTGGGCGAGGTGGGGCCCAACGTCCGCATCGCGCCCAGCCTCACCTTCTGGTCCAGCGACATCAAGGACAGCGAGGTGGACGAGATCGAGCGGCGCATCGAGGCCGCCTGCGACCGCTCGGGCGTGTCCTGCACGGGGATCGACCTGGGCACCGTGCACCTCTCCGACCTCTCGCTCGACGTCGACGCGCAGTACCTGTGGACCACCGACCTCGGCATCGAGCCGTACGCGGGCGTGGGCGTCGGCATCCACCTGGTCAACGGCGGCGGCGACTTCGTCGACGACACCTTCGTGGAAGACGTGCTGGACGCCATCACCCCGGGGCTGAACGCCATGGCGGGGGTGGAGCTCGCGCTGGGGCCGTCGCTGCGCGTGCAGGGCGAGGTGCGCGGCGTGCTGGCCAGCAACGCCCGCTGGCTGGGCGCCGGCGTGGGCCTGTCGTGGACCTTCCCGGGCGGCCCGGTGCGGCCGCCCGCGGCGGCCGGAGGCGGGCGATGACCGTCCAGCGCCCCCCGACCCGGGTGGCCATCCTGGGCGCCGGCGCCATCGCCCAGGTGGCGCACCTGCCGATCCTCTCCCGCATGCGCGGCGTGGAGGTGGCCGCCGTCTCCGACCGCGACGCCCACGCCGCCCGCACCGTGGCCCTGCGCTACGGCACCGCGGCCGTCCCGGGCGAGCGGGTCCTGGAGGACGAGTCGATCCAGGCCGTGGTGGTGTGCACCCCCAGCGCCCGCCACGAGGAGAACGTGGTCGACGCGCTGCGGGCCGGGAAGTACGTGCTGTGCGAGAAGCCGCTGGCGCTCTCGCCCGAGGGGGTGGAGCGCATCCTCCAGGAGGAGGGGGCGCGGGAGCGGCTGCTGGTGGCCATGAACCAGCGCTTCCGCCCCGACGCGCGGGCGCTGCGCTCGTTCGTGGCCAGCGGCGAGCTGGGCGACGTGTTCTACCTGAAGGCGGGGTGGCTGAACCGCGCCAAGCCGGTGGGCCGCTCCTGGCGCGAGCGCCGCTCGGCCGGCGGCGGCGCGCTGATGGAGCTGGGGCTGCAGATGCTCGACCTGGGGCTGTGGACGCTGGGCTACCCCCGGCCGCTGCGGGTGAGCGCGCACACACACCGCGCCCCCGGCGCCGAGGTGGAGGACGCGGCGGCCCTGCTTGTGCGTCTGGAGGGCGACCGGCTGGTGAACCTGGAGGTCACCTGGAACCTGCTGGCCAAGAAGGACCGGCAGTTCCTGCACCTGCTGGGCTCGGCCGGGAGCGGCACGCTCTCGCCGCTGGCCGTCTACCGCGAGATGGGCGCGGGGCTGGCGAACGTGACGCCCAAGCTGCCGCCCGGCGGCGAGAACGTCTTCACCGCCAGCTACCGCAACGAGCTGCAGCACTTCGTGGAGGTGATCCGCGGCGAGAAGAAGCCCGACCCCGCCGCCGACCACGTGCAGCTCATGCGCGTGATGGAGGCCGCCTACCGCTCCGCCGAGGAGGGCCGCGAGGTGGAGCTGGCGCCGCCGTCGGCCGGCAGGCGGAAGGCGTCGTCCTGACGGTGTCAGAATCTCGTAAGTCGCTGTCCGCCGAGACGTCATCCGGAGGGAGCCGCCGCGCCGGAACGTCGCGAGCGCCGATGCCGGGCGGCGGCCGAAGGATCCATAGGCGGCCCTGCGTCGGCGGCCGGCTCCGCGGCTGAGAGTTCGGGAGATTCGTGATCGGGAGAGGGAGGGAGAGAGGACGCATGTCGGACGTGAGCGAGCTGATCGACGGGATGAACGAGGACCTTTCGGCCGAGTACCAGGCCGTGGTGCTGTACCGCACCTACGCCGCCATGGTGGCGGGGCCGTACCGGCAGCAGCTGCGCGCCTTCTTCGAGGGCGAGATCCCCGACGAGCTGGGGCACGCCGCCTTCCTGGCCGACAAGATCGTGGCGCTGGGCGGCACCCCCACCGTGCACGTGCCGCCGGTCCCGATCGCGCGCGACGCGCGGGAGATGCTGGAGAACGCGCTGCAGGCCGAGGTGGACACCATCGAGCGCTACACGAAGCGCATCCAGCAGGCCGACGCGTGCGGCGAGATCTCCATCCGCGTGCAGCTCGAGAACCTGATCGTCGACGAGAGCAGCCACCGCGACGACATCCGCCGTATGCTGATGGAGTGGCGGTAGGGACGGCAGGGTACAGGGGATGGGGAACAGGGGTCAACGTGCGGGCTGTCCCCTGTGATCTGCACCCGTGACTGTCTACCAGTCGTGTTGACAACACAATCATGGGTATTGAAGATTTTACGCGGCTCTGCGTGAGCCACCCGCGGATACGCCGTATGAGACCCATCCGAGGAGAGAGAAGAGATGCCCAGCATCGCTCGGGATCCGGCGCGAGACGCCGGTCGCGCTGCCCTTCGCAGCCTTCTGGCGCGTCTCAGGGACGCTCGCCAGGCCCCCGCTGCGGCACAGGCACTCGAAGAGGCGGAATGCCGTCTGTTCCTGCAGGAGTACGAAGCGTTCCACTCGGATCTGCGCGCCAACCACCCCGAAGCGTGGGCCGAGCTTGAACGCGAACGCCGGTCCTTCGACGGGACGCTGATGGACGGCTTGCGCGATGAGTAGGGAAGCTCCAGAACAAGGAGACGTCTGGCTCGCCAATTTCGATCCGTGGAGGGACACGAGCAGGCTGGTACCCGGCCTGCTCTTGTCTTGTCCGTCAACGAACTGAATCGAACCGGACTTTGCATGGTGGTCCCGGGCACCACGCAGGAGAAACGCTACCCTGGGCGGGTGAGGGTTCCCGCCGGGTCCGGAGGACTGGAGCACGAAACCTGGTTTCTCTGCGATCAGCTTCGCACGGTGGATCGAATTCGGCTGCAGCGGTACCTGGGAGCGATCGAGCGGAAGTACCTCATGCAGATCCTTACTCAGACCAGCTTCTTCCTGAGGCCGCCCTGAAGGCGGGCCGAGAGAGGCTGGTTGCCGTGTCGCTCTCACGCAAATAGCAGGTCCGCGGGTTGATCGGACGCGCCGATTCCGTTAGATTCCGGGCTTCTCCAATGGACTTCCGGGGGCTCCCCGGAACGCGAGCAGCAACCCGAGATCAGGCATGGTGCGCCATGAAGGCGGACATTCATCCGAACTACAGGACCGTGACGGTGCACTGCGCCTGCGGCAACACCTGGCAGACCCGCTCGACCAGCAAGGACATCCACGTCGAGATCTGCTCGGCCTGCCACCCGTACTTCACGGGGAAGCAGAAGCTGATGGACACCGCGGGCCGCATCGAGCGCTTCCGGCAGCGCTACGCCGGCACCGAGACCAGGAAGTGAGACGGGAGCCGGGGCCAGCGCCCCGGCTCTTTCGCTACCCGCCATGGAAGACCGCATCCGCGACGCCGAGCGGCGCTGGGAGGACCTCTCCACGCAGCTCGCCGACCCCGCCATCCACTCCGCCCCCGGGCGCCTGCGCGACCTCTCGCGCGAGCACGCCCGCCTGGCCGGGGTGGTGGAGGCGGCCGCGCGCCTGCGCAAGGCCAGCGCCGACCTGGAGGGCGCCCGCGCGCTCCTGGCCGAGGCGGAGGGCGACGCGGAGCTGGCCGCCATGGCGAAGGCCGAGATCGAGCAGCTCACTTGTGAGACGGAGCGGCTGGAGGAGGAGCTCAAGCGCCTGCTCGTTCCCCGCGACCCGCTGGACGACCGCGACGCGGTGGTGGAGATCCGCGCCGGCACCGGCGGCGACGAGGCGGCCCTCTTCGCCGGCGACCTCTTCCGCATGTACCAGCGCTACGCCGACCGCCGCGGCTGGAAGACCGAGGTGCTCTCGGTCTCCGAGGGCACCCAGGGCGGGGTGAAGGAGGCCGTGTTCGTCGTGCGCGGCCCCACCGCGTACGGCGACCTGCGCTACGAGAGCGGCGTGCACCGGGTGCAGCGCGTTCCCGCCACCGAGGCGCAGGGGCGCATCCACACCTCGGCGGCCACAGTGGCGGTGCTCCCCGAGGCCGAGGAGGTGGACGTGCAGATCAACCCGGCGGAGCTCAAGATCGACGTCTACAGGAGCTCGGGCCCCGGCGGGCAGTCGGTGAACACCACCGACAGTGCCGTGCGCGTCACCCACCTCCCCACGGGCCTGGTCGTCACCTGCCAGGACGAGAAGAGCCAGCACAAGAACAAGGACAAGGCCCTCTCCGTGCTCCGCTCCCGGCTCCTCGACCTGAAGATCGCAGAGCAGGAGGCGGAGCGCGCCCGCGACCGGAAGACGCAGGTGGGCACCGGCGACCGCTCGGCCAAGATCCGCACCTACAACTTCCCCCAGAGCCGCGTGACCGACCACCGCATCGGCTTCACCACGCACGCGCTGCCGCAGGTGATGGGCGGCGAGCTGGACGAGCTGCTGGAGGCGCTCAAGCTGGCCTCCCAGACCGAGCGCAACGGCGCGGCTCCCGTCGCCTGAGCCGGCCCATCCCCCCCGCCGCCCCCGTGTCCACGCCCGTGTCGGAGAAGCGCTGGACCGTCCTGGAGCTGGTGGCCTGGACGGCGGGCTGGCTCCAGGAGAAGGGCTTCCACAACGCGCGTCTGAACGCGGAGCTGCTGCTGGCGGGGGTGCTGGGGCTCAAGCGCCTGGACCTCTACCTCCAGCACGACCGCCCCCTGCGCCCCGAGGAGCTGGCGGAGTTCAAGCAACGGCTCCTCAGGCGTGCGAAGCGCGAGCCGTTGCAGTACATTGACGGCAGGGCCGCCTTCCGCGACCTCCTCCTCTCGGTCGACGCGCGGGTGCTGATCCCGCGGCCCGAGACGGAGGTGCTGGTGCAGGCGGTGCTCGACTGGGCCAGTGCCCAGTGCCCAGGGCCCAGTGCCCAGGAACCGCGCTCCGGTCTGGCGGCGCTCGACGTGGGGACCGGTTCCGGCGCCATCGCGCTGGCCCTGGCCACGGAGGGCCCGTTCGCGCGCGTGGTGGCCACCGACGTCTCGGGCGAGGCGCTGGAGGTGGCGCTCCGCAACCGTGACGAGGCCGCGCCGGGCGCCCCGGTGGACTTCCGCCGCGGCAGCCTGTACGGGCCGGTGGCGGAGGAGCGCTTCCACGTGGTGGTCTCCAACCCGCCCTACGTGGGCGAGGAGGAGCGCGAGGGGCTGGACCCCGAGGTGCGCGACTGGGAGCCCGCCGGGGCGCTCTTCGCCGGGGCGGGCGGGCTGGACGTGATCCGGCCCCTGGTCGCCGGGGCGCCGGACCACCTGGAGCCGGGCGGGCTGCTGGCGCTGGAGGTGGGCGCGGCGCAGGCGGAGGCGGTCGCGGAGCTGATCCGCGCCACGGGAGCCTTCGAGGAGCCGCGGGTGCGGCGCGACCTGGCCGGGCGCGAGCGGATCGTGCTGGCGGAGCTGCGGGAGCTGGCTCCTGAGACGGGCGGCTGAAGCCGCGGCAACAACGGCAGAAAGCCTCGCAAACCCCGCGAGGCTTCAACCGCAACGGCACGACCGCGTGAGGGATGCGCGCCCGGAGGGCCGGGACACGGACGCGCCGGGGGTTTGGCGCGATCGTGGCCCGGCGCCGTTGGGCACGGTCGTATCGTGCCCTACGGCGCGCGCAGCCCGGCCCGGAGCGCAGCGGAAGGACACGCCCGAATCCGCAGTCGCCGTTCGCGGTTCCAGGGCAGTTCCGGTGGAGACCTACGACACGCCAACGGGAAGGACCTGATGGATAGCCTGTGGGAGAGGGCCCGCGAGGTGGGCCGGCTGGTGGGCCAGAGCGACGAGTACAAGGCGTTCAAGCGCGCCAACGAGCTGCTCTCCAACGACCGCGACACGGTGGCGCTCATCAACAAGCTGGGCGAGCTGCAGGACGGCATCGCCCGCGCGCTGGAGCGCGGCGAGGAGCCCTCGCAGGCGGAGCGCGACGAGTTCGAGAAGGTCGCCTCCGTCGTGCAGACCAGCGCCCCCTACCAGCGCTTCGAGAGCGCCCGCGCCAACTTCGAGCGCCTGATGGCCTGCGTGGACGAGGAGATCGCCAAGGGGATCGAGGCGGGCGAGCAGAGCCGGATCATCCTGGCTCCCTGACCGGGGGCGACCGCGGTGCTGAAGTTCCAGCCCTCCGCCCTGCGCGCGCAGGTCTCGCGGGCCATCACCCGCCCGCTGGACGGCCTGGTGCGCCGCCGGGTGAGCCCCAACCTGATCACCACGCTGGGCGTGGGGGTGAACCTGGCCGCGGGCGCCGCCTTCTTCCGGGGGAGCCTGCGCTGGGGCGGCGCCCTGGTGATGCTGGGCGGCCTGCTCGACATCGCCGACGGGCACGTGGCGCGCGCGGCGGGGCTGCAGTCGAAGTTCGGCTCGTTCTACGACTCCACCACCGACCGCATCGCCGAGGTGGTGGTCTTCCTGGGCATCCTCTCGCTGTACCTGGGGAAGGAGCCCAACCTGGGCGCCCCCTGGATGGCGTACGTGGTGGCGGCGGCCATCGCCGGGAGCCTGATGGTGAGCTACGTGCGCGCCAAGGCCGAGTCGGTGGGGATCGACTGCCGCGTGGGGCTCATGCAGCGCGCCGAGCGCATCATCCTGCTGGTGGTGGCCACGCTGGGGTTCGGCACCTGGCAGCACGGGATCGTGCTCACCTGGGTGATGATCGCCATGGCCGTGCTCACCAACCTGACGGCCCTCTACCGCATCTGGTGGGTGGGCCGGGCGCTCCGCCACCTCGAACACTCTCCCGCGCCGCGCTAGGCGGCGCGCTCCCGAACCCGCAACAGGCAGAACCATCGTGCGCACCGACCAGTACGCGCCGCGCCCCGCCACGGGGCGGCTCGGCGTCCTCCTCCCCGGCCTGGGGGCCGTGTCCACCACCTTCATCGCGGGCGTGGAGCTGGCGCGCCGCGGCCTGGCCCGCCCGATCGGGAGCGTGACGCAGCTGGGCACCATCCGGCTGGGCAAGCGCACCGAGAACCGGGTGCCGAAGATCCGGGACTTCGTGCCGCTCGCCGGGCTCGACGACCTGGTGTTCGGCGGGTGGGACCCGTTCCCGGCCGACGCCTACGAATCGGCGCTGAACGCGGGCGTGCTGGACCGCCACGAGCACCTGGACCCGATCGCCGACTTCCTGAAGTCGGTGAAGCCGATGCCGGCGGCGTTCGACCGGCGCTACGTGAAGAAGCTGGACGGGGTGTACGTGAAGCCGGGCGGCAAGCGCGCCTGGGCCGAGGCGCTGCGCGAGGACATCCGCGGATTCAAGGCGGAGCACGGCTGCGACCGCCTGGTGATGGTGTGGTGCGGCTCGACGGAGGTGTACCTGAAGCGCGGGCCCGCGCACGAGACGATCGAGGCGTTCGAGGCGGCGCTGGACGCCGACGACGACACCATCGCGCCCAGCATGCTGTACGCCTACGCGGCGATCATGGAGGGGGTCCCCTACGCCAACGGCGCGCCCAACCTCTCGGCCGACGTGCCGGCGCTGGTGCAGCTGGCGCAGGAGCGCGAGGTGCCGATCGCTGGGAAGGACTTCAAGACGGGCCAGACGCTGATGAAGACGATCATCGCGCCGGGGCTCAAGGCGCGGATGCTGGGGCTGGAGGGGTGGTTCTCCACCAACATCCTGGGCAACCGCGACGGCGAGGTGCTGGACGACCCCGAGAGCTTCAAGACCAAGGAGGAGTCGAAGCTCTCGGTGCTGGAGCACATCCTCCAGCCGCAGCAGTATCCCGAGCTGTACGGCAAGTTCAGCCACGTGGTGCGGATCAACTACTACCCGCCGCGCGGCGACGCCAAGGAGGGGTGGGACAACATCGACATCCGCGGCTGGCTGGGCTACCCGATGCAGATCAAGGTGGACTTCCTCTGCCGCGACAGCATCCTGGCCGCGCCGATCGTGCTGGACCTGGCGCTCTTCCTGGACCTGGCGGCGCGCTCCGGCATGAGCGGGATCCAGGAGTGGCTCTCGTTCTACTTCAAGAGCCCGCAGCACGCGGAGGGGCTCTACCCCGAGCACGACCTGTTCATCCAGCAGATGAAGCTGAAGAACACGCTGCGCTGGCTGATGGGCGAGGAGCAGATCACGCACCTGGGGCTGGAGTACTACCTGGAGGAGGCCGAGGCCGCCGCGGGCTGGTGAGCTCCGTCCCTGAATGATGGATTGCAAAAGGACTCCGCTCGCGCGTTCGGGCGGGGTCCTTCGCGTTCAGGGAGATCCGATATGTCTCACACGGAGTCAACGGAGTTAACGGAGTTTTTTTCTCTGTTGACTCCGTTGACTCCGTGTGAGGTCTGCTGTTTTCACCTGC
The DNA here is from genome assembly GCA_036389795.1 of Longimicrobium sp. Taxonomy (NCBI): domain Bacteria; kingdom Pseudomonadati; phylum Gemmatimonadota; class Longimicrobiia; order Longimicrobiales; family Longimicrobiaceae; genus Longimicrobium; species Longimicrobium sp. The sequence goes on along the minus strand of DASVWD010000270.1, from coordinate 11,975 downwards.
GACGTGCACCGTGACCGCCGACGAGTTCCTGACCCTGGCCGCGCCCGCGGAGGCCGAGACCCGCGTGAAGGGCTCGGTCTTCCTGGCGCTCGCCGCGCCCGCCGCGAGCGAGGAGGAGGCGCGCGCGCTCCTGGCCGGGCGCGAGAAGGCGAGGTGGGACGCCACGCACCACTGCTCGGCGTGGAGGCTGCGGAGCGGAGTCTCCCGGGCCAACGACGCGGGGGAGCCGTCGGGGAGCGCGGGGGCGCCGATCCTGGCGGCGATCGACGGCGCGGGGCTCACCGACTGCATCGTGGTCGTCACCCGCTGGTTCGGGGGGACCAGGCTCGGCGTGGGCGGGCTGGCGCGCGCCTACGGCGAGGCGGCGGCGGACGCGCTCTCCGCCGCGCCGAAGCGGCTCGGCACCCGCGCCGCGCGCCTCTCGGTGCGCTACCCGTACGAGCACACGGCCGCCGTGATGCGGGCGCTGGAGCGCGCGGGCGCGGCGGAGGTGGAGCACGGCTACGCGGAGTCGGGAGACGCGGGGACGGTCGAGTTCAGCGTCCCCGCCTCGGCCGCGGCGGGGGTGGCGGAGGAGCTGCGCGAGGCCACGGCGGGGGCGCTGGCGCCGGAGCCGCTCGGGGAAGCCGTGCTCTACCGGAACGCGAACCGGTGATCGGCGTATTCAGGGCAGCTTGCGGGCGCCGGGCCCGCCCGACACCGACCGAAACGCGCCGCCGGCGGCCCACGCCGGCGCCTCCAGAACCGCCGCGCGCCCGCCCCAGCGGAGCGCGCGCCGCGCCGCCTTGCGAAGGGTCACCCGATGGATGGAGCCGTGCTGGCCGAGCCCGTGATGGAGCGCCTCCGGCGGCGCTTCCCCGGTTATCACGATACGGCCTACCTCTTCATCCTCGCCGCGCTGCACTACACCATCGAGCGGCTGGGCGAGGCGCGCCACATCAGCGGCCGCGAGCTGGCCGAGGGGTGCCGCGACCTGGCGCTCGACCGCTACGGCCCCATGGCCCGCTCGGTGCTGGAGTACTGGGGGATCCGCTCCACCCGCGACTTCGGCGAGATCGTCTTCGCCCTGGTGGAGCTCGGCATCCTGGTCAAGCAGGACGACGACTCTCTGGGCGACTTCGACGGCATCTTCTGCTTCGCCGAGGCGTTCGAGCGGAACTACCCCTGGGGCTGCCCCCGCCGGCTGAAGGACTGACCCGCCCCGCTCCGCCCCCCGCTTCCGCACAACTCCCGACAGACCCTCGCCGAAGGTGGAACACGCCTTGCGGAACCCGCTTCCTTTTGTCCGAAGTGGGGGCGTGGGGGTCCACGCCCGGAGGCAGAGGGAACCTGTGAGGGGAGGGGACGCGCCATGCCGGACGAACGTGAGTTTCCGCAGTGCAGGAAGTGCAACCTGGGGACGCTGCTCCCCCTTTCCGACTACGGCCGCGACGGGGCGCCGATCACCTACAAGGCGTGGGTCTGCACCAACCCCGACTGCGGCTTCAACATCCGCATCGACAACGGCGAGATCAGCTTCGGGCGCTCCATCGGCCAGAGCTACAAGTGACGGGAGATTGGCAGACCATGACTCGTTCGCTACCCTGACCCGAGGCCCGCGGCTCCCCGCCGCGGGCCTCTCGCCGTCCCGGACCCTTTCGCCTGCCTTCCGATGCCCGACCGGCAGCCTGCGGCCGCACCGCCCGACCGCGACGCGTTCTTCGGCGCCGAGCGCGTCCCCGTGCTCACCGCCGACGAGATGCGCGCCTGGGACGAGCGCGCCGTCCGGAAGGGCATCCCCGAGCCGGTGCTGATGGAGGCCGCCGGGCGCGCCGCCGCGGCGGTGATCCACCGGCACTACCCCGAGGGTGAGTTCGCCGTCTGCGTCGGCAGCGGCAACAACGGGGGGGACGGGCTCGTGGTGGCCCGCACGCTCCAGGCGTGGGGGCGCGACGTCGTCGTGGTGAAAGTCGGCAGCCGCCTTCCCGACGAGAAGCTCCTGCACGGGTGGAACCCGACGATCGCCGATTTCTCGGAGAGCGTCGTCTTCCGTTTCGAGTCCGCGGTGTTGGTCGACGCGCTCCTGGGCACCGGGTCCACCGGGGCGCCGCGCCCGCCGTACGATGCGGCGATCGACTGGATGAAGTTCAGGCGGGTGGTGGCGCTCGACGGCCCTTCGGGAATCGATTTCACCACGGGCGCCGCCGCGGGAAAGGCGGTACGCGCGGAGCTGACGGTGACCTTCGGCGCTCCCAAGCGCGGGCTGCTGCTCTACCCCGGGCGCCGGCACGCGGGGCGAATCGTCGCGGTGGAGATCGGCTTCGACCCGCTGGATCGCTACGGGGCCGAGCTCCTCACCCCCGCGTGGGCGGCCGGGCGGCTTCCCGAGATCCCCCCGCACGCGCACAAGGGGCAGATGGGGCGCGTGCTGGTGGTGGCCGGGCGGAAGGGGATGGCGGGGGCGGCGGTGCTGGCGGGGACGGGCGCCCTGCGCGCGGGCGCGGGCTACGCCGTGCTGATCGGCCCCGAGGCGAACCGGGCGATCCTCCAGTCCGCGCTCCCCGAGGCGCTCTTCCTGGACCGCGACGACCTGGCGGACGGCTTCGGCGCGGGTGCCGACGCGGTGGTCGCCGGGCCGGGAATGGGCACCGACGGGGCCTCGCTCAACCTCCTGCGCCAGGTGGTCGCCGCGACGGAGTGCCCGCTCCTCCTCGACGCCGACGCCACGACGCTGCTCGCGCGCCACCCCGGCCTGCGCGGCGAGATCCGGGCGCCGCTCCTCCTCACCCCGCACCCGGGAGAGATGGGCCGGCTGCTGGGGAGGGAGGCGCGGGAGATCGTGCTGGACCCCTTCGGCGCCGCGGCGGAAGCCGCGGAGCGCTTCGGCTGCGCGGTGCTGCTGAAGGGCTCGCCGTCCGTCGTCGCGGAGAGCGGGAAGCCGGCGCTGGTGAACGTGGCCGGGCACTCCGGCATCGCCACGGGGGGGATGGGCGACGTGCTGAGCGGGGTGATCGGCGCGTTCCTGGCGGTCCGCCGCGAGCCTCGCGACGCCGCCGGGCTGGGGCTCTTCTACGCCGGCCGCGCCGCCCAGCTCGCCGGCCGCGGCCGGGGCCTGCTGCCGCGCGACGTGGCCGACGCGCTCTCCGACGCGCTGCTGGAGCCGCCGCTCGCTGAGAGCCCCCTCGGCATCCCCGGCATCACCCTGGATCTGCACGCGGCGTACTGACGCTGCGGGCTTCCGGCAACTGCTTGCAAGACAAACTGTTCACCTCGACGGGTGAGCAGATGATGACGTTCTTCAATACGCGAGCGCAGAGCCAGTGGGCCAACGACGCCCGGGGCTGGACCGTGGACCGGTTCAGCAACGACTTCCGGCGGATATGGCTGAAGAATCTTTACAGCAAGCAGCCCGGCGTGGGCTCGAACCCGGCCTTCCGCAGCAACATCCTGCCCGAAGAGGAGCCGGTCCCGCCCCCGGAGGAGGAACCGATCGATCCACCGTGCGGAGGAATGATCGCGTGCTGATCGGAAGGGTGCGGCCGCGCCTGCACCTGGCGGCCGCGGCGCTGATCGCCGGCGCGGTCGGCTGCACCGGCCTGCGGCAGGCGTCCGCGCAGGCGGACGAATCCCGAACGGTGCGGCCGCCGGAGGGATGGACGGCGGCGGTCACCTTCACCATGGCCGACTCGGCCCAGATCGAGTTCTTCGACGGCGTGCGCACCAGGGTGGTGACGCCGCGGGACCTGATGCCGGACAGCGACTCGATCTTCGGACGCACCCCCTGGTACCGGGTGCATACGCGGGACAGGCTCGCGACGACGTTCCGCGTGAGGGTCGAGTATACGGGAGCAGGGACAACGAGCGCGGAGTATCCCCTCACCATCGAGCGGGGCGCGTTCTACGGCCTCTGGATCGGCAGGCTGAACTACAGTCCGCGACACAGGATCGTCGGTGCGGCCGAGCCGCGCTCGTATCCGCTGCCCGCCGCCGTCCAGACGAGCCCGACCGACTCGCTCTGGATCTACTGGGGCGCGAGAGATCGGCGCTGCTGGGACTGTCCATCGTAGAGCGATGAGGTTCGAACACGGACGGCTCCGCCGGAAAATGTGCCGGCGGGGCCGTCGACTTTCTTCTTCCAATCCTGCTGTCGAACGCGCGGGTGGAGCAGCAACGCCAGGCGCGGATTTCAACCATGGCTTGCAGCGTGGCCGGTCTCACCTCACACGACCCGCACGCCGCCCTTCCACACCCCCGCGACGAGCGGCGCCGCCAGCCGGTACGGGATCTCCGCCGCGCTCGAGGCGCGCCAGAGCACCAGGTCCGCCGGGGCGCCCTCGCGGAGGGTCCCGCGGCCGTCGGCGAGCTCCAGCGCGGCGGCGCCGCCGGCGGTGGCGGCGCGCAGGGACTCGGCGGGGCTCATCCCCATGCGCGAGCAGGCGGCGGTCATCACGAACGCCAGGCTCGGCGAGGGGCACGAGCCGGGGTTGAAGTCCGTCGCCAGCGCCACCGTCGCGCCCGCGTCCAGCAGCGCCCGCGCCGGCGCGAACTTCGGGCGGCCGAGGAAGAAGAGCGTCCCCGGCAGCAGCGTCGCCACCGTCCCCGAGCCGGCGAGGGCGCGGACCCCGTCCTCCGAGACCGCCCCCAGGTGGTCCGCCGAGGCGGCGCCCAGCTCCGCCGCCAGCTCCGCCCCGCCGCTCCCCTCCAGCTCGTCCGCGTGCAGCTTCGGCCGCAAGCCGTGGTCGAGCCCCGCGCGGAGGATGCGCTCCGTCTGCCGGCGGTCGAAGACGCCCGGCTCCATGAACACGTCGCAGAAGCGCGCGAGCCCGGCCTCCGCGACGGCGGGGATCATCTCCTCGACCAGCAGGCCGACGTACTTCTCCCGCTGCTCCGGGCCGTCCCGGTACTCGGGCGGAAACTCGTGCGCGCCCAGGAAGGTGGGGACCAGCTCGACCGGCTGCAGCTCGCCGAGGCGGCGGATCGCCCGCAGCGTCTTCAGCTCGTGCTCCGTCGCCAGCCCGTAGCCGCTCTTCACCTCGGCGGTCGTCGTCCCGCACGCCAGCATCTCGGCGAGCCGCGGGAGCGCCATCTCCACCAGCTCGTCCTCGGACCGGGCGCGCAGGTCGCGCACGGACGCGTTGATGCCGCCGCCGCGCCGGGCGATCTCCATGTACGGCACGCCCCGGCAGCGCAGCGCGTACTCGTCCGTCCGCCACCGCCCGAAGACGGCGTGGGTGTGCGAGTCCACCAGCCCCGGCGTCAGCACCCCGCCCGCGCAGTCGACCCGCTCCGCGTCGGGATGCCGCGCGAGGACTTCGGCTTCCGGCCCGACGGCGGCGATCCTGCCGCCCGCGACGGCGACGGCGGCGCCGCGGAGGGCGGCGGCGGGGTCGCCGTCGTCGGCCTCGCGGACCGGGCCCGTGCAGCGCGCGACCTCGGAAGCGTTTGCGAATACGGTAGTTGCGGCGTCGCCGTTCATCGTCCCTGTCTGGCCGTGTTCTTGCGCTGGGGCGCGGGCGGCGTAATTGTGCGCCCGGGCGGAAGCCCGCGTCAACTCGCCCTTTCCCCCTGACCGGCCAGGAACCCGCATGGTCGAACCCTCGACCACCCCCCCGTCGGAACGATATCCCGGCCGGCCCGCCGAGGGGCGCATCGTGGTGATCGCCCCCACGCGCGCCAGCTGCGAGACCATCGAGATCGGCGTGCAGCTCACCGACGTGCGCACGCTGGTGGAGGAGCAGCACGGCGAGGAGATCCGCCAGCTCGCCCGCGAGGGGAAGGGCTTCGGCATCATGGCCGGCACCGGCACCGGCAAGACGCTGGCGGTGCGGCCGATCGCGCAGGAGATCGTGGGGCCCGAGCTCCGCGTGGGCGTGGTCAACCGCGAGCGCGAGGCCACCCCCGAGACGCCCACCTGGAACCTGGTGATCGTCACCACCGGCATCGCCCGGCTCTGGCTGCAGGACGACCTGATCACCAGCGACGACGTGATCGTCGTCGACGAGATCCACCAGACCAGCGCCGAGCTGGAGCTGTGCCTGGCGCTGGCCAAGCGCGCCGGCTGCCGCTTCATCTGGCTCTCCGCCACGGTGGACCCGACCTTCTACGCCGAGTACCTGGACAGCGCCGCGGTGATCGAGTCCAGCGCCTTCGACCCGGCCAAGGCGGCCGAGGTGCGCGTCTCCAACACCATCAACCCGCTCTCCTTCCTGGGCGAGCGCTTCCTGCGGCACGTGATCAAGCGCAAGCGCGGCGTGGCCGTGTTCGTCCCCACCCGCGCGGGGACGGAGGAGATCGCGAAGGAGGTGGGCGAGAAGTGGCCGCACGTGCTCACCCAGTTCTACCACGGCGGCGAGCCCGTCTCCAAGCTGCGCCCGTTCCTGGAGGGCGACGGCGCGCCCCACCCCTTCGTGCTGGCGATGACGGCGGCCGGCCAGTCGGCGCTGAACATCCGCGGACTGGACACCGTGGTGATCGAGGACGCGCAGTTCACCACCGTGGTGCAGCGCGGCCGGAACGTGCTCACCCGGCTGCCGCTCGGCCCCAACGAGATCCTGCAGATGGCCGGCCGGGTGCACGGGCGGGTGGAAGAGGGCGAGGTGTGGATCCTCTCCGAGCGCGACATCGACTTCGAGAGCCTGCGCCCCACCGCGCCCAACTTCCAGCTGGCCGGCGACCCCGAGCGCGTGGCGCTCACCTGCGCGGCGATGGGAGTCCGGGCCGACGAGCTGGACCTCCCCGTCCCGCTGGACAGGATCGCCTACCGCCGCTCGGTGGAGCTGCTGGAGACGCGCGGGCTGATCGCGAACGGCCGCCTCACGCACTACGGGCGCGAGGTGGAAGTCCTCCCCGTGGACCGCGCCTGGGGCGAGCTGCTGGTGCAGGCCGACGAGCACCTGGTGCCGCTGGTGGCGACCATGGCCTCGATCGAGTCGCTGCACCGCATGCTGCGCCAGCAGGACCACGACATCGGCGAGTTCGTGGTGCAGGGGAGCGACCACCTCACCGCGTACGGGATCTACCAGCGGGTGCTGGAGGAGCTGGGCACCATCGGCCACGTGTACGGGCTGCCGCGCCACGTCTTCGACGAGAAGGCGCTGGCCGACTGGTGCGAGGAGCGCGGCGTGCTGGTGCGCTCGATCGAAGACGCGGCGCTCGCCATCGCCTCCATCTACCGCTCGCTCGACATGGAGCTGCCGCGCGGCCTGCCGCGGCTGAACGGCAGCCTGGAGCGCGACTGGAAGCGGCTGGCCGCGCGGGTGATGCCGTTCTCGCTGGTGATCGACGAGGAGACCTCCTGGGGCGAGGAGGTGCGCGTCTCCAAGACCAGCTTCTGCGGCAGCTGGGGCGCCGTGGCCGGCGAGATCCTCTACTTCGCCGACAAGAGCGGCCGGGCGCGCGGGTCGATCAGCGGGACGCAGCTGGAGCACGAGCTGGTGCGCGAGTTCACCTCGGCGGGCCCGCCCGAGGTGCGCTACGACTCGCGCCACCGCCGCCATCCGCTCAGGCTGGTGCGCACGCTCGGCTACTTCGGCTTCGAGCTGGAGTCGGAAGACGAGCCGGTCGACCGCTTCCCCGCGGGGCTGGAGGACGCCTGCCGCCGCGCCCTGGCCCGGGCCGTGGTCTCCGGCGAGGCCTGGCACCCCGACGCCCCCGCCTACCGCCAGCTCTTCCGCGAGCTGCGCGAGGTGTGGCGCCGCTCGGGCGGGGCCGCGCCCAAAGTGAGCGAGGAGGCGCTGGTCGATCTGGTGGCGGAGCGGCTGCGGGGCGTCGGCTCGTACCGCGAGTTCATGGAGACGCCGCTGCGCTTCGACGCCGACGAGCTGGTGCCGCGCGCGGACCGCGAGCGCTGGCTGGCACTCCCCGACACGGTGGAGATCGGCGGCGACGAGTACCCGCTGGACTACGGCTTCGAGGGCGAGATCGCGGTGGTGCGGGCGCGCGTCCCCGCCAAGCTCCTCTACCAGATCGACGAGGGCGACGTCCCCGCGCTCGACCGGCCGCTGCACTGGACCGTGACCCGCGGCAAGCGCGAGGCGGTCCGCGCCGCGTCGCTGGAGGAGGCGAAGCGGCTGATGGCCGAGGGCGCGGGCGGCGGCGGGCGGGCCCGGCGCAACGGCGGCAAGTCGGCGCGCCACTACGCCGAGACCGAGAGCTTCAAGGCCGGCATCGAGGACGACGGCCGCCCCCGCCGCCGCGGCCAGCGCCACGGGGGAGGCGGGCGCGACGGCGGGCGGGGCCGCCACGGCGGAGGAGGCGAGGGCGGGCGCGGCCGCGGGCGCAAGGGCGGCGGCAAGCACGGCCGGCGCAAGGCGCGGCGGTAGGCTCAGGCTGGGGTCCAGGCTGGGCTCCAGGCGGCTGAAGCCGCGGCAACACCTGCAGGAAGCCTCGCAAACCCCGCGAGGCTTCAACCGCTTAAACCCCGGTTCGCTCCACGCCCTGGCTCCGTCGCGCGCAGCGCCGGGTTTTCCCCTCTACCGCGCAGCGGGGGAGGGGAGCGCGCCCTCTGGCTGCGAGGAACGAGCAGCCGAGGGTCGCGCGGGGGAGGGGGCCTCCCGGCGGCGCAGCCCGCCGGGAGCTTTTTGTTGCGCGCAGACCCGAAGCAAGCGCTTTCTGCGTGTCGGATCGGGCCGTTTCATCCTCAGAAAACCCCGGCTGCTACGCGAATCAGCGCCAGTGAAAAGTGAACGGTGTGCGAGACTTGAGTCCGCACGCCGTTTGCAATATTATTGCGTATACCGGTTGTCTCGGGCGCGGTTGCCAGCGTGCGTCCGGCCGTGTGGGCCGGCGGGAGCGCGCGCTGGAGCGGCCGCTCCAGCACACGCAACCCCAGCCAGGAGGATGCGATGGCCTTCGACAAGACGCTCGCCTGCGGCGAGGACACCAACCCGACCACCGCCCGCGGCTGCGAGGAGGGGCTGGTGATCCAGCCAATCGTGGTCGACAACCCCTTCGGCTCGTTCTGAGCCACGCCGGCCCCGCGCGGGCCGGCCAGACGCGAAAGGGAGGGCCGCGGCGACGGCTGCGGCCCTCCCTTCGCGCCGCCCCACCCACCCGTACCACGAGGACAGCAGCATGGCGAAGCCGCAGCCCACCACCCTCGCCGTCGGCGAGGAGGACCCGACCACGCAGATCTACGGCGAGGAAGACCCGACCACGCTCGCCGTCGGCGAAGAGACCACCACCACGGACGCGCTGGGCGAGGAAGGGCCTTACCCCTCCACCGATGCGATCGGCGAGGAAGAGCCGTATCCCACGGAGAGCGCTTCCCTGGTCGGGAACCCCTTCGGCGCCTTCTGAGCGCCGCCCGACGCGGCTCCCCTTCCGGGGCGCCGCCCCCTTCCCAACCTGGAGATTCCCATGAGCGACGCCACCACCAACTACTACGGCGAAGAGGGCGAGACCACCCTCGCCGAAGGCGAGGAGACCCAGACCACCTTCGCCGTCGGCGAGGAAGAGGCCACCACCAACTACTACGGCGAGGAAGGCGAGACCACCCACGCCGTGGGCGAGGAAGGCGAGACCACCGACGCCATCGGCGAAGAGGGCGACACCACGGCCACCACGGGCGAGGAGGACGCCGCCTCCCTGATGGACCGCACGGTGCGGAACCCCTTCGGCGCGTTCTGACCCGCACACGTACTGGAGCCAGGAGGCACGTTGCTGCTGATCGTCGGAGGGGACCGCGACCCGAACGTGGGGTCGATCCTGGGGCGGATGCGCGAGCGCGGGATCGAGGGCGGCGCGCTGCTGGTGGGCGCGTCGTCCAACCCGGGCCTCACCTGGGACTTCCAGGCCGGGCGGCTGCTGGTCGACGGGAGGGAGGTGCGCCCCGGCGCCTCCTTCATCCGCTTCGACGTCTTCACCAACCTGGCCGACCCGCGCCCCGCCACGGGCTTCCGCGCGCACGCCTGGTACACCACCCTGCACGGCTGGCTGCTGGCGAACCCGGAGGTGCGCATCCTCAACCGGCGCTACTCCGGGCAGCAGAACAAGCCGTACATGCTGGACCTGGCGCGCCGCTGCGGCCTGGCGATCCCGCACACGCTGGTGAGCAACGAGCTCGACGTGCTGGAGCGCGAGGCGGCCGGGCGCGCCATGATCGCCAAGCCGGTGCCCGGCGGCGGCTACGCGCAGGAGTTGCCGGCGCTGCTGGCCGGCACCGAGCGCCGCGACGGCAGGTCGGCCGCCCCGGCGTTCGTGCAGGAGCGGCTGGTGGCCCCCGAGGTGCGCGTCTACGGCGTGGGAGAGGGGAGCGGCCGCCGCTTCGAGGCGTTCAACGTCCGCTCCGAGGCGCTCGACTACCGCACCGACCGGGAGACGGAGGTCGTGCACCTCCCGATCGACACCATCGACCCCGAGGTGCTGGCCGGGCTCGGGCGGCTGATGGACGCGCTGGAGATGGACTGGGGGGCGGCGGACTTCAAGACCAACTCGGAGACGGGCCGCCTCACCTTCCTGGAGATCAACTCCAGCCCCATGTTCGTGGCCTTCGACGCCGTCAGCGGCCGCGCCGTGAGCGATGCGATCCTCGACTACCTCACGGGGGACTGAAGTACGAGAGTACGGAAGGACGAAAGTACGGGTACGTCCACGAGAAGACCCTCTCCTGCCATCCAGGGGAGGGTCTTCATCCGGCTCGTACCGTACTCTCGTACTCTCGTACTCTCGTACTCTCGTACTTTTGTACTCTCGTACTCTTACGGCTCCACCATCTCCTGCTCCGCGGGCGAGGGCGCCTCGCCGCGGCGCAGGCGCTCGCGGCGGCCCTCCCAAACCGTCACCGCCACGCCGGAGAAGATGAGCAGCGCCGCCGGGATCAGCCGCGGCGACGGGTGCTCGCCCAGCGCGGGGACGGCGAGCAGCGCGGTGAGGGGCGGCTGCAGGTAGACAAAGACCGAGACGATGCTCGACTCCACGTGCTTGAGCGCCAGGATGTTGAGGTAGTACGCCCCCACGGTGGGGAAGAGGACGATCCCCAGCGCCAGCAGCCAGGTGGAGGCCGACACGCCGCCGGCCTCGCGGGCCAGCGGGAGGGTCCCCCACGGCAGCATCCCCACCGCGCCGAAGACGAACACCCAGGTGATCACGGTGAGCGCGTCGTAGCGGCGCAGCAGCCCGCGCGAGATCACCAGGTAGACCGAGTAGCAGCAGACGTTGAGGAACGCCAGCAGGTTCCCCAGCCCGCTCCCCGTCCCCAGCCCCACGCCGATCAGGTACAGCGCGCCGCTCCCCGCCAGCGCGATCCCCAGCCACTTGGCCGGCGTCGCCTTCTCCTTCCGCGCCACGATGGCGATCAGCAGCGTCATCGCCGGCCCGGCCGCCACCAGCGTCTGCGCGGCGGTGGCCGTGGTGAGGGTGAGCGCGGTGATGTAGAGGAGCTGGTTGGCCACCACGCCGAAGACGGCGTAGGCGGCCAGCAGCAGGTAGTCGCGCCGCCCGCGCACCCGCTCGCCGGTGAGCGAGCGCTGCAGCACCCAGAACAGCAGCGCCGCCCCGGTCACGCGCACCAGCGCCAGCGCCGGGCTGCTGAGCTCGCGCAGCGCGAACTTCAGCGCGATCGGCAGCATGGCGAAGAACACCTGCACCAGCACCAGCGCGGCGTAGACGGACCGGAGCCTCAACTTCTTCCCATCTCCCCAAAAAGAACCCGGCCCCCGCGCGAGCGGAAACCGGTCGAGTTCGCCAGGATCGTCGGGCGCGGATGCACCATGCGCGCCGGGAAGGTAGCACCGCGAGCACCGGGACGCGAGCGCCGGGGACGAGCGCACGAGGACGAGCGCCGGGGGACGAGCGCACGAGGACGAGCGCCTGAAGACGCTCGCTGGAACTACGGAAAGCCTCGCAAACCGCGCGAGGCTTCAACTACGAACCACGTGCGTCGTCCTGCCGGCCCGATAGGCGACTTTGCTTGTACCTTCCCGCACCTCGCACTTCGCACTGTCCCCTCCGCCGCCGGGTGCGTATCTTGCGCGCGGCACGACCTCGACCAGACAGAA
>DASVWD010000269.1 GCA_036389795.1 Longimicrobium sp. | reverse complement strand
CCCCCGGCGGTGTTCTTTGCCGCGAGCGCGGAAGCGCTCCGCGCCGACGCTTCAGCGGCCTCGGAGCAGCCTGTAGAGCTGGACTTGCTCCCCGTCCGACTCTTCTGCTGCCACGCCGAGCAGGTAGTCACGCCTGATCTCGGTGATGCGAAAGCCCGCGGGCGTCCGGACCGCTCCGAGCCAGCGGCCGTCCGGGTCGAGCACGTCCCACGTCCCCGGTCCGCTCCCCGGGACCCGGTACCTCTCCACCCAGAGATTGCCGTCCGCGTCCACGTGCATGTCGTTCAGCGCGGGGAGCGTCGCTCGATGCGGGATCGAGGCCGCGCGCCGGGCGGCCGCGCCGCGCAGCCCGGCCGGAACTCCGCTGAGGTCCCGGTCGCGGAGGAACTCCCGGTAGCGCTGCACGTCGACCCGGTTCGCCGGCCGGGGCTCCACGTCCCGGCGGATCCGCCGGACGAGCTTCCCCGAGGAGTCGATCTCCGCGATGTCGAAGCTCGCGTTGTCGGCCGCGAACAGCCGGTCGCGGCCCACGGCGAAGCTGGTGCTGCGTCCGAAGATTACGCTTTCGAACGTCAGGGCGCCCTGGCTCACGTCCAGGTACACTTCCTTTCCCGCGAAGCGGCCGACGGTGTCCCGCAACTCGCCCTGCGGGCCGACGTGCAGCAGCGTCACACTGTCGCGCCGCTCGCTGCCGGAGGCGCCCGTCATCCGGGTGGGGCGGATCCCCCCGGTCACGATGAAGCCACCGTCGGGGAACACGCCCACCAGCGACGGCAGTGCGTCGATCCCCACCGGCCGGACCGACCGGACGAACGTCCCCGCCGGGTCGAAGATCGAGGCGCGGGCGGCGGCGCGGTCCCACACCAGGAGGGAATCTCCCTCCAGCCGGCTCAGCCCGTCCAGGGTTCGGAATTCCCCCGGGCCCGCCCCCTCGCGGCCGTAGCTGCCGAGGTAGCGGCCATCGGGACCATAGAAGCGGAGCGCCGATCCTCCCCGGTCGGCGACCACGATGCGACCGTCTCCCAGGCGCACCGCCCCGGCCACGCCTGTCAGCGCTGGCTCGTCGAGTCCGATTCGCACCACCGGCGCCTCCGACAGGCGCCACTCCTGCGCGCCCGTCCACCGGGGCGACGCGTTCTCGACGACCGCGACCTGCGGGACGGAATCCGCCGCCGGGTTTAAGCCGGATCGGCCCTCGCAGGCCACGAGCGCGCAGCAGAGCGCGAGACGCACCGCAGGGCTGGAATCCCACTTCATGGTCGTAGCTCCTACATTCGGAGGCATGCGTCCTTCATCGTCCCGGCGATACGGAAATCGACAGAGCCGCAGTACCTGGCCGATCCGAGTTCAGCGCACAAGGGAGAGGCGCGCGCAATGAGTACGGGCCCCCGGGACCGGCTAGTCCCCCCCGACTGGTTCAGACCCTGTGTGCGGACACGCCACCTGCTGGCAGACGCATCCGTTTTGGTCGCACACGCAGAACCAGCAGGTGACCTGAGCCTGTGCCTCCGGCGGCTCATAAAGAGCTGCCAGCAAACCCGAACCGAGCGACCACAGCACCGCGCTTGCTCCGCAGACCTGCGCTAGACGCTTGATCATGTGGACCTCCATGTTCGAAAGGAGCTACGAGAAACCCAACTTCAGTGCCGCACTCATTGCGTCTCGCAGTATTAACGGGTGCATCGGCTGTTGTCAATATTTGTCTGATCGTGTGTTTCTTTGTATGTCGAACATCCGAGAGTGGCACGGCGAGTGGCCACCGGTGGTTTGCCGAACCGGTTCTCGAGCAGGCCACCTGGGTCGCTGAGCTTGCACCAGCACGCGGAACGTGCATCGTGATCCTCTGACGGGGTGGAGATGAACGCAAAGGCTGCACATGATCGATAGTGGCGGCTGCCGTCGGGTGCGAAGGAGGACCCTGTCCATCCCGGGGGTATGCGGAAACGCCCCGGCGCTGCGTCTACTGCCGAGGTAGGCGCGCAGAGCGGATGATGACACGGGGTCCTGCTCCCAGTCTCGCGCCCCCGCCCGCCGCGATTTAGGTTCCCCCAAAGAGCGGTCCGCGACGGAAACCCGCGTGAGGGATGCGCGCCCGGAGGGCCGGGACGCCGCCGCCACAGGGGTTTCGTGGCGGCGGTGGCCCGGCGCGGTTGGGCACAGCGGTATCGTGCCCTACCGCGCGCGCAGCCCGGCCCCCTTCAGGGGGACACGCCCAAACTGCAGTGCGTTAGTGCGTTAGTGCGTTAGTGCGTTAGAGGCGCGAAGGAACGGCGATGGGGAAGAAGAAGGACGGCGAGTTCGACCGCGAAAAGCTGCTGCGCTGCGCCGAGGCGGTGGGGGTGCCGACGGCGCGGCGGCACGTCTTCCTCTGCTGCGACCAGACCAAGCCCAAGTGCTGCGAGCTCGAGCGCGGGCTCCAGGCGTGGGACTTCCTCAAGGCGCGCCTGAAGGAGCTGGGGCTCTCGGAGCAGGGCGGCGTCTACCGCACCAAAGCCAACTGCCTGCGCGTCTGCGAGGGCGGCCCGATCGCCGTGGTGTACCCGGAGGGCGCGTGGTACGGGCGCTGCGACCCGCCCGTGCTGGAGCGCATCATCCAGGAGCACCTGGTCGGCGGGCGCGTGGTGGAGGAGTTCCTGATCGTGCAGCGCCCCCTGGACGGCGGCGCCGCGCCGCCGGGCGACTGACCCCGCTTTCCCCGCGCATCATGTCCACCCAGTCCTCCCAGCCCACCCTCACCACGCCGCGCCTGGTGCTGCGCCCCTTCCGCCCGGAGGACGCGGACCGGGTGCAAGAGATCGTCTCGGAGCGCGAAATCGCCGCGAACACGCTGCACATCCCGCATCCCTACCCGGACGGGATGGCGGCGGAGTGGATCGCCACGCACCCCGCCAAGTGGGAGCGCGGCGAGGGCGCCATCTTCGCCGCGGCGCGGCGCGAGGACGGACGGGTGGTGGGGGCGATGGGCCTCGACGTGGAGCCGCCGCACCGCCGCGCCGAGCTGGGCTACTGGGTGGCGAAGCCGTTCTGGAACCTGGGGTACGCCACGGAGGGCGCGCGGGGCGTGATGGCGTTCGGCTTCCACGCGCTGGGGCTGCACCGCATCCAGGCCACGCACTACGCGCGCAACCCGCAGTCCGGCGCCGTCATGCGCAAGCTGGGGATGCGCCACGAGGGGAGCCTGCGCGAGCACATCTTCAAGTGGGGCGTGTTCGAGGACATCGAGGTCTACGGGATACTCAGGGACGAGTTCGAGGGGTGAGGGGGGGTACGAGGTACGGAGTACGAGGTACGAGGTACGAGGTACGAAGTGCCAAGTGCCAAGTGCCAAGTGCGTGAGTGCGTGGGGCGGCGACGGTCGTCTTGTGCGCGATCGAAGTTGAAGCCTCGCCCGACCGAATCCTCGAAATGCGAGGAGGGTCAGGCGAGGCTTTCCGTTGTTACAGCCGCGGGTTCACCCGCATTTTCCCACCCGGATCCAACCCTCCAGCTACTTCGGCCCCTCCTCGTGCGCCGCGCCGTCTCCCGGCCGCGGCTCCGGCTCCGGCAGCTCGGGCGCGGCGAGCGGCGGGAGGGCGGGGCGGACGCGCGGGCGCCAGGCGAGCGCGAAGGTGCCGTGGGTGTGGCCGCCCGGCTCGGTCCGGTACTCCCGCCCGCGCGTGACGGCGCGGTACTCCAGCGCCAGCCGCCCCACGCGCACCCCGCCGCCTACTTCGTACTGGAAGACGAACGGGCGCCGCTCCACGCCCGGCCCCTCGGCGAAGGTGGGGCCGTCCAGGAACAGGCTGTGCGCCACCGCGTCCTGCCGCGCGGCGGCCACGGCGTACACCGACACCGGCCCCTGCCCCCGATCCGCCGCCGTGCTCCACGGGTGCGGCACCGCCAGCCCCGCGGACGCCCGCACTCCCACCCGCGCGTCCGTGAGCACGTTGCCGACCGCCGCGCCCCACTCCGGCGCCAGCGTCGCGACCCGCACCCCGCCCGCGCGCAGCTCGCCCAGCAGCCGCGCCTCGTCGTAGCGCACCGTCACGCCCGGCTCGAAGCCGATCTGGTTCCCCCACCCCACCGGCTCCCAGAAGCCCGCGAGCTGGTGCCACCCCCGGTGCACCGCCTCGGCCAGCGAGGGCGGGCCCGTCACCCCCACCTCGATGCCGAGCGAGCGGCGCGTGGAGGCCGACGAGAGCTGGCCCGTGGCGGAGAGGTAGAGCCAGCCGGCGTAGGGGCGGTCGCCCGGCTGCAGCGTGGGGCCGTCCACGCGCGGGGCGAAGATCTTCTGCCCGAGGGCGACGGTGGTGCCGGCGCACGCCGCGCCCGGGTCCTCGGCGCCGCTGCAGGGCGGCGCGGCCGGGGCCAGCAGGCGCGCCCACACGGGGCCGCCCGCCAGCTCCAGCGCGGCGTCCATGCCGTTGGTGTACTCGTGATCGGGCCGGCGCCAGGCGGGCACCCAGAAGTCGTAGGCGTCGTTGTCGAGCGTGAGCCGCACCGCGCGCACCTGCGCGGCGGCGGGCGCCGGGGCGAGCGCGGCGGCCGCGAGCACGAGCGCGGCTGCGCGCCGGAGCCCGGGGCTCCGGTGGGTCGAGCGGGCCATGGGGAAGCGGGGAAGGGTGGGTCCCGGAAGGGCTGCGGCGTGACGACGGGCGGGCCGGGCTGCCTCTGGCGGACGAGGCAAAGATAACGGAGCGTCCGGCCGGGCGGAATGCAGACGTACGTTTGCGGGTCCGGAGGCGGCGCTACGGGCGGATCTCGATCGGCGTCAAGCGCTTGCGTGGCATGGAGCTGGCGGATGTGGACGGGGCTTCCGGTCGGTGCCGGACTGAAATCTAGCGAGGAGGTGCAAGATGCCCAGAGGCTGGAGCAGCAAGGACGAGCGGATGTACGAGCACATCAAGGAGAGCGGCGAGGAGCGCGGGATGGACGAGGACCGCGCGGAGGAGATCGCCGCCCGCACCGTCAACAAGCAACGTCGCGAGGAGGGCCGCACCCCCAACAAGCGCACGCAGGGCACCGGCAACCCCAACCGCGGCTACGAGGCGCGCACCCGCGACGAGCTGTACAACATCGCGAAGGAGAAGGACGTCCCCGGCCGCAGCAAGATGGACAAGGAGGAGTTGATCGAGGCCATCCGCGGCGGGAGCAAGAGCCGGAGTCGCTGACCTATCGCTCCACTCGCGAGGGCGCCTAACCAGGCGCCCTCGTCATTTCATCCGTCAAACCCAATGAAATTCGCGGAGGAGCCATGTCGCAAGGCCCGCTATTCATCCGACCCGAGGTGTTCGCCGAGACACTCCAGGAACTCCGCACTTTGGAGGGCACACCATATCAGGACGTCAACACGATTTACGGAGATATGTCGCGCTTAGTGGTTGCGTGGCTAGCCTCTGCTCCACCGGAGGATCTGCGCTCGCTCTACAACCAGTTGAGTTGGAAGGGGAATGCGAGCATTCGGCCGATTCAAGAAGCAGCACGGATGTGGCTCCGGAAGCACCATCCGAAGCGTGCCGCCCAATTAGGCATTCCCGATAACGCCTGAGCGCGATGTCGTCCGTACGACGATGAAGTAGGACGCTATGCCGCCCGCGCTGCGGACGAGGTGCCGCCGGCCATCTCCTCCAGCGCGCGGCGGACGTAGACGGGGACCATGGCGCGGCGCCAGTCGGGGTCCACGATGATGTTCTCCAGCGGGTGGCACTGCTTCCAGGCGGTCTGCGCCACCGCGTCGACCACGTCGCGGAGCCGCCGGCCGGCGGCGACCTTGTCCAGCCCCGCCACCACGCGCGGCCGCGACCCCAGCGCCGAGACCACCAGCGAGAGCGCCTCCACCGTCTCGTCGGGCGCGAGGCGCGCGGCGGCGGCGATGGAGAGGAGCGGGAAGTCGATGGAGTTGCGCTGGCGCACCTTCCGGTACGCGGTCCTGAGCCCCGGCCCGGGGAGCGGGATGCGCACGCGCACCGCCAGCTCGTCGCGCCTGCGCACGGTGTTCCACACGCCGTCGGCGATGAAGAACGAGTCCACGGGGAGCGAGCGCACGCCGTCGGCGGAGGCGAGGTCGACCTCGGCGCCTAGGGTGATGAGCACGGGAGGCGTGTCGGCGGAGTGGGCGGCCACGCACTTCTTGCCCACCTTGGTCACGTGGCAGACGTCGCCGTCCTTTTTCAGGCAGAAGCCGAGCGCCTGCCGCCAGAAGTGCGTCTGGTTGTAGTAGGTGCAGCGCGTGTCCAGGCACAGGTTGCCGCCCAGCGTCCCCTGGTTGCGGATCTGCGGCCCGGCCACGTGCCCGGCGGCCTCCGCCAGGGCGGGGAAGAGGCGGCGGACGACGGGGCTGCGGGCGATCGCCGTGAGCGTCTCGGCGGCGCCCAGTACGAGCTGCCGCGCGGCGGGCGAGCCCTCCTCGACGGGGCTGCCCCCGGCATCGGCGAAGCCGATCCCGTGCAGCTCGGGGATCCCCTTGAGCGCCACCAGGTGGCGCGGGGTGAAGAGCCGGTGCTTCATGTTCGGCACCAGGTCGGTGCCTCCGGCGATCGGGAGCGCGTCCGGGTGCTCGCGCAGGAAGGCGAGCGCGTCGGCGAGCGCGGCGGGGCGGTGGTACGTGTACTCGTGGAGCCGGAGCATCGGTCTCGTGTACGGCTGCGAGCGAATTCGAACGGGCGTCCGAAAGATACGGTGCCCGCGAGCGGCGTACCAGACGGGGAGCGGGGAGGTTGGGCCTGCTTCGACGGCTTCGGCGCGGCCGCGGGGGCCCTCACCCGCCGCCTTGGAGCGGCAACCCTCTCCCGGCTTCGGGAGAGGGTGGACTTTACACCTCGGTTCGCGTGGGTGCGGTTGAAGCCTCGCGGGGTTTGCGAGGCTTTCCGTGGTTTCAGCGGGTGTCTTCAGGCACCCGCGTCCGCCGGGTACGATCCCGGACGACGCGGCGGGGCGAGCGGGAGGCGCACGCGGAAGAGGGCGCCGGCACCGGGCTCGCTCTCCACGTCGAGCGTGCCGCCCAGCAGGCGCGTGAGCTGGAGCGCGATGGTGAGGCCGAGGCCCGTGCCGCGGTGCAGCGAGTCGGTGCGCGCGTCGTCGCACACCTGCTCGAACGCCTCGAAGATGCGCGCGCGCTCCTCGGGGGCGATCCCCGGGCCCGTGTCGGCCACCTCGAGCTCGACAGCGGCGACGGCGCCGGGGAGCTCCGCCGCGCGCACCCGCACCGACACGCTGCCGCGGCTGGTGAACTTGACGGCGTTGGTGACCACGGCGTTCAGGAGCTGGCGCAGCCGCTCGGGGTCGGTGGCCAGCGTCGGCAGATCGGGGGCGACGTCGAGCGCGAAGCGGAGCCCCTTGGCCTCGGCCTGCAGCCGCAGCGGCTGCAGCACCTCGGGGAGGTAGGCGGCCAGCGGCACCGGCTCGGGGTAGACGGGGAGCCGCCCGATCTCGGTGGTGGTGAGCAGGAGCACGTCGTCGATCAGGCGCGACAGGTGCTCGGCGCAGACGCTGGCGCGCTCGGCGGCGCGCGAGGCGGGCGCCGGCATGTCGCCGTACGAGTCGGTGGAGAGCAGGTGCGTGTAGCCGACGATGGCGTGCAGCGGGGTGCGCAGCTCGTGGCTCACCGCGGCGAAGAAGCGGCTCTTGGCGCGGCTGGCCTCTTCGGCCTCGGCGGCCAGGCGCGCCAGCTCGGCCTCGCGCTCCAGGCGCTCGGTGACGTCCTGGAAGAGGATGGAGATGCCGCCCCCGGCCAGCGGGTGCGCCCACACGTCGAAGCGCCGGCCGCGGAACAGGCGCCCCGCGGGGTGCACGGCCTGCAGGTGGCGCGGCTCGCCGTCGCGCATGGCGGCGTAGAGCGAGCGGAAGAGCTCGGGCGGGTCGCTGGGGACCACGTCCAGGAGCGAGGCTCCCAGCGCGCGGTGGGGGCGCACCGACAGGAGCGAAGCGGCCGCCGGGTTCAGGTAGCTGATGCGCCAGTCGGCGTCGACGGCCACGAAGCCGTCGCGGATGGACTCCAGCAGCCGGGTGTGGCGCTCGTCCAGGCGCGACTGCTCGGTGGAGTCGCGCAGGTGCACGGCCAGCCCGCCCCCCTCCAGCGGCGATGCCTCGAGGGTGAGCGCCCGCTCCGGCCCCGGGGCGTAGGGCAGGCGCGCCCGCGGCCCGCCCGCCATGGCGGCGGCCAGCGCGGCGCGCAGCCCCAGGGCGTCGGCGCCGGGGAGCGCCTCCCAGAGCGGGCGGCCCAGGGCGTCCTCGCGCGGCACGCCCAGCCAGCGCTCGGCGGCGGCGTTCCAGTACGTGACGCGCCAGTCCGCGCCGACGGTGGCGAAGCCGTCGGCGAGCGCCTCCAGCGCGGGGACGTGGGTGACCGGAACTTCGACTGCGCTCACCTGCCCAACCACTCCTCAAGAGTCCTGCGATGAACGGCGGGCCGGCGGGCCCGGGTGCATGTGCGACCCCTGGTGCCCGCCAGATGTTCCACCGCTGTCGAGGGTGCGTTCAAGGACGACCGGCTTCCGCCCCGCGTCACCTTTCCCGACCGTCCAAACCGACTCGCGCGCGAGTGCCGTCCGCGAGCGCCGGGTTGCGAGTGCCTCGTCGCGAGGCCGGGCGCGAGCGGGGTCGCAGGCGGCTGAAGCCGCGTCTACAACCACAGAAAGCCTCGCAAACCGCGCGAGGCTTCAACCGCGAACCCCATTTTGTCCGCAGTCGGTTCCCGCGCGCAACTCCGCAGGGTTCCCCACGAAAGCGATGGGCGCGCCGCCGCACTTTCGCACTTCCGCACCCACGCACTTTCGCACTCACGCACTCACGCACTTCCCCTCACGCCCGCCGGAACTCCACGCCCTCCCGCCACTGCGGCAGCTCGTCGGTGCTCGCGGCCGCCCAGGCGGTGCGCAGCATCACCCGGCCCTGCTGCACGGCGCCGCCGTAGTCGAAGTCGTCGCGGTAGGCGTCGGAGGGCTGGTGGTAGTGGTGCGTGTTGAACTCCTGGTAGCGCTCCTCGCCCCACCCCTCGGGGCGGCCCACGTAGCGCAGGCCGTGGTCCATCGCCAGCGCGGGGATGCCGGCGCGGGCGAAGGGGAAGTGGTCCTGCCGGAAGAACATCCCCTGCTCGGGGTGCGGCTCGGGCGCCACCTCTATCCCCTCGGCCGCGGCCGCCGCGCGCACCATCTCGCCCAGCTCCGAGCGGTCGGTGCCCAGCGGGGTGATGTCGTGCGTGGGGCCCCACAGGTTGGCGCCGTCCACGTTGAGCGCCGCCGCGGTGGTGGAGAGCGGGTAGAGCGGGTGGCGCGCGTACCACTCCGCTCCCAGCAGCCCCGACTCCTCGGCCGTGGTCGCAACGAACAGGAGCGGGCGCGGCGGCCGCTCGGGCGCCAGCGAGACCGCCTCGGCCAGCGCCAGCAGGAGCGAGACGCCGCTGGCGTTGTCGTAGGCGCCGTGGTAGACCAGCGTCTCGCCGCCGTCGCCGCGCCGGAGCCCCAGGTGGTCGTAGTGCGAGGAAAGGATCACCGCCTCGTTCAGCCGCCGCGGGTCGCTCCCCGCGAAGACGCCCACCACGTTGGCCGTCTCCACCTCGCGCAGGTCGCTCCGGACCCGCGCGCGGACGCGGATGCCGGTGGGGACGGGGCGGAAGCCGCGCTCCTCGGCCCGGCGGACGAGCTCGTCCAGGTCGTGCCCCGCGGCACCGAGCGCCCGCTCCAACGCCGGCCAGGCGATCCAGCCGCGCACGCCCAGCGGGAACTCGGGCCTGCCGGCCAGGTCGAACTGCTCGCCGGTGTTGGAGGTCCGGACGACGTTCCACCCGTAGCCGGCGGACTCGTCGGTGTGGACGAGCAGCGCCCCGGCGGCCCCGCGGCGCGACGCCTCCTCGTACTTGTAGGTCCAGCGCCCGTAGTAGGTGAGCGCCTTCCCGCCGAAGAAGCCGGGCGTCTCCCCGGTGCCGGGGTCGTTGACGCGCATCAGGAGCACCTTCCCGCGCACGTCCACGTCCTTGTAGTCGTCCCAGTCGTACTCGGGGGCGCTGATCCCGTAGCCCACGAACACCAGCTCGGCGTCGACCGAGACCTCGGGCTCGGGGACGCCGGCCTCCAGCACGTACTCGTCCCTGTAGGCGGGGAGAGAGGGCGGGCCGCCGGGAAGCTCCAGCGCCAGCTCGGGGTGGGGGTCCATCCCCACCATCGGCACGGGCTGGAAGTACGAGTGATTGACGGGCTCCAGCCCCACGCGCTGGAACTGGCCGCGGATGTACTCCATGGCCAGCGTGCCGCCGCGGGTGCCGGGCGCGCGCCCCTCCAGCAGCGGGTGCGAGAGGAAGCGCAGGTGCGCGTCGACCGCCTTCTGGTGCACCGCGTCGAGCGCCGCCAGCAGCCCCGCCGTCTCCGTCTCCGTCGTCGCCATCTATCTTCCTTCCGATGCGAGCTTTCTCGAACTACAACTGCTGGTTCGGGCGTGTCCCTCCGCTGCGCTCCGGGCCGGGCTGCGCGCGCCGTAGGGCACGATACGACTGTGCCCAACGGCGCCGGGCCCCGGTCGCCACAAACCCCTGTGGCGCCCGTGTCCCGGCCCTCCGGGCGCGCATCCCTCACGCGGGTCTCGTCGCGCAGCGCCTGGGGTTCCGTAGGGGCGAGCATGCGAGTCCGTGCGAAGGCTGCACCCGCACATCACCCGCCTCCCGCGCACGCACTGGCATCCGCCGGTCGAGGCATGCCTCGCCCCTACGTGAGCTTCCGCGCCGACCCCCACCCCTCACACCCACCCGCCGTTCCGTACCTCGTACTTCGTACTCCCGTACTATCGTACTCTCGTACTGCCGTCCCTCACTCCACCAGCGCGTACGCCCCGTCTGGATCCTCGCGCACGTCGCCCGTCGCGCTCAGGAAGCCGAGGATGGCCCCGAGCGAGGCTTCGGCGGCCTCGCGCAGCGCCGGGTCCAGCCCCGAGCCGTACACGGTGTCCACGATCTGCCCCGGACGGGACGGACCGGCCCGCCGCAATGCGCGGACCACTTGCTCGATGCGCTCCTCGCGGTGCTCCCGGTAGCGCTCGATGGTCACCGACGGGTTCAGGATCTCCGGGCCGTGCGCGGGATAGAGGACCGCCGGTTCGAGCTCGTCGATCCGGTTCAGCGAGTCGAGGTAGACGCCCAGGTCGCCCTCCGGAGGGGCCACCAGCGTGGTGTCGCCCTGTCCCATCAGGTGGTCGCCCACGAAGAGCGCGCCCCCGGCCGGCGCCTCGCCCCCCGTCCACAGGAAGCAGAGGTGCTCCGGCGCGTGCCCCGGCGTGGCCACGGCCTTCAGCGTCCCCACGTCGGTGTCCACCGTGTCGCCGTCCGCCAGCCAGCGCCCCACCCGCTCCGGTGGGAAGGGCGGCGAGAGCGCCCCCTGCGCCATCATCACCGGCGCCCCCGTGCGCTCGGCCAGCGGGAGGGCGGCGGCCGCGTGGTCGGCGTGCGAGTGGGTGAGGAGGATGGCGACGGGCCGCGCGCCGCCGAGCGCCGCGACGATCGCCTCCAGGTGCGCGGGGTCGCCCGGCCCGGGGTCGATCACCGCCGGCCGCGCCCGGCCCACCACGTAGGTGCGCGTGCCGTCCAGCGTCATCGGCGAGCGGTTCTTCGCGCGCACGGTGCGCAGCGGCTCGCCCTCCTTGATCTCCGGGAACAGTCCTTCGACGAAGTCGCCGATCATCGTGCGGGCTCCAGCAGGATGGCGCGGACGGGGGACGAGTCGGCCTCCGCGAGCCGGAGCGGCAGCGCGATCAGCTCGTACTCGCCGGGGGAGACGTCGTCCAGCAGCAGGTTCTCCAGGATGGCGACCCCGCCGCCGAGCAGCGCGCGGTGCGCCGGCAGGTCGTCGGAGTCGAAGGGGTCCACCGAGGGCGCGTCGGTGCCGACGAGCCGCACGCCGCGCGAGACCAGCAGCGCGGCGGCCTCGGGAGTGGGGGCGGGGAAGCGCGTGGGGAAGACGGCGGGGTCGGTCCAGCACCCGGTGCGCAGCAGGACGCGCTCGGCGCCGTTCGCCAGCCGCTCCGCTAGCCAGTCGGCGCCGATCTCGTCTCGCCCGCGCGCGTCGACCACCCGCGCCGGCCCCAGGTACGCCTCCAGCGGCGCCGCGCCGATGCGGGCGCCGTCTTCCAGCACGTGGTACGGCCCGTCGGCGTGGGTGCCGGTGTGGGCGCTCAAGCTGAGGTGAGCGGTGTTGACGGGGCCGTCCTCGTCCAGCCGCAGACTCCACCCCACGCGGCAGGGCGCGTCCCCCGGCCACACCGGGATCCCGGCGAAGAGCGGGCGGGTGACGTCGAGGATGCGGCGGGGTGGGCGCAATGGCTGGGCTCGCTGGGCGAATGAATCCGCGGCAACAACGACACGAAGTCCGCCTGCGCGGACTCCCACGAGACGATTCGTGCAGCTTTGGACGGGTTCCGCGCAATTCAGACCGTCGAGTACCCTCTCCCGAAGTTGGGAGAGGGTGGCGGCTCTAAGGCCGCCGGGT
>DASVWD010000268.1 GCA_036389795.1 Longimicrobium sp. | reverse complement strand
AGCCGTCGAGCGCGATGAACGCCGACGCGCCGCGCAGCGCGGCGCCCTCGCGGAAGAGGTGCTTGACGCCGCGCAGGTCGCCGCTCCCCTCCTCGCCCACGGTGCCGACGAAGACGACCGGGCGCTCGGTGCGCACCCCCGCCTGCCGCAGCACGCGGGCGACGGCCAGCATCCCCGCCAGCCCGCGCGAGTTGTCGGTGATGCCGGGGGCGTAGATGCGCCCGTTCTCGCGCCGGGGCGTGAGCTCCGTCCCCGCCGCGAACACGGTGTCCAGGTGCGCGGCGACCACGACGGGCGCCGCGCCCGCGGAGGCGCCGGGGAGGGTGGCGAGCACGTTGCCCACCTCGTCGGCGTGGGCGCCCTCGAGGCCCAGCTCGCGGAAGCGCTCCAGCACCCGCCGCCCACGCGGCTCCTCGCCGAAGGGCGGCGCGGGGATGGCGACCAGCTCCAGCTGCTCGCCCAGCGTGGCCTCGTCGCTCTGGTGCGCGAGGGCGCGGGCGGGCTGCAGGCGCGGGTCGGCGAGCAGGGGCGGGGGCGTGCGAGTCGTCGGCGTCATCGGGTGCCAGGGGGACCGGCGGAAGATGCCGACGTGGGGGGGCGGTGTCAAACGGAGGTGCGAAGTGCGAGGTGCGAAGTGCGAAGTGCGGAACGGCGGGTTCGCCCGGTCGCGAGGGCCCCTCCCCGGCCCCTGGTGGCCCCCCTCCCTGGCGCCTGGCGCGCCTGTCCTTTCCCCCGCTGCACGAGAGAGGGACTTCCTCGCTGCGCTCGTGACGGGCGGGACGCGGGATCGGCCCGTAGGGGCGAGGCCTGCCTCGACCGGCGGATGCCAGCCCATGCGCGGGGGGCGGCCACCTGTGCCGAGGCTACCTGTCTTCGGACTCGCAGGCTCGCCCCTACGGAACTCATCGCCGCGACAGAACCCGCGTGAGGGATGCGCGCCCGGCGCGCGCAGCCCGGCCCGGAGCGCAGCGGAGGGACACGCCCAAACCCTGCGTCCAACAAAACGTCCCCGGCACCGATGACGGCGCCGGGGACGGGTCGCTCCAGAGCGGAGGAGAAGCGGCTCAGCCGAACTCGAGGACCAGGCGGTCGGGGAAGGGGCCGTCGAGCTCCACCTTTCCCTCGGCGCCGGGGGCGCGGCGCAGCTTCTCCAGGCGCAGCAGGGCGGCCACGATCTCGGGGATCACCAGGTGGTTGATGGCCAGCCCGTAGCACTGGTGCAGCCCCCACCCGAAGTGCAGGTACGTGCGCACGTCGCGGTCGGTGCGGAAGCGCTCCGGCTCGGGGAACCCCTCGGGGTCGAACATCGCCGAGTCGGTGCCGACCAGGACCGCGGTGCCGGCCCTGATGCGCCGCTCGCGCGGGGTGCCGGCGGCCACCGTGGCGTCCTTGTGGCAGTGGCGCGCCATGAGCGGGGTGTGCGGGTTGAAGCGCACGGCCTCCCACGCGTACTGGCGCACCAGGTCCAGGTCGCCGGCGCGGGCGGCCGCCTGGGCGCCCGCCAGCTCGCCGGGGCGGCGCAGCAGCTCGTCGACGGCCAGCACGCTGAAGCGCGAGATGGTGTCGACGGCGCCCACGATGAGCCCGGCGATGTTGCGGCGCACCCAGTCGTCGTCGGCCCAGGGGCGCTCGGGGCCCTGCAGCGCGGCCAGGCGCCCCAGCACGTCGTCGGCGCCCTCCAGCCCCGCGGCGCGGCGGCGGGGGATCTCGGCCAGCACCCACGCCTTCAGCTCGGCCGCGGAGCGCAGGGCGGCCTCGCGCACGTAGGGGTCGTTGCCGGGGTTGGCGAAGGCGTCCTGGAAGAGGTTGCGCAGCCACCGCACCAGGGTGGCGCGGTTGGGCCCGGGGAACCCGAAGTACGCCTCCACCAGCTCGGCGGGGACGGCGCGGGTGAGGTTCTGCACGATCTCCAGGCGCCCCCGCGGCCGCGCGGCCTCCACGGCGCGCAGGGCGGCGGCGCGCGCCAGGGCGCGGACGCGCTCCAGGTCGTCGTAGCGGGCGGCGGCGCGCAGGGCGGCGTGGTCGCGCTCGTAGGTGGGCCCGCGGTCCATGTTGAGGATGAAGGGGCCGTTGATGCGGTCGATCCCCGGCCCGTTGACCTCGGAGATGGTGAAGTCTTCGTCGCGGGTGAGCACCTCCAGCACGTCGGCGTGGCGGCTCACGATCACCCGCTCCCCGACCTTGAGGAGCGGCGCGTGGCGGCGCAGCACGGCGAACGCCGGGCGCAGCACGCCGCGGCCGCCGAGCGTGGCGCCCAGCATCCGCTTCAGCCGGGTGCCGGGCCCCCCCAGGCGGTTGGGCGAGGGCGGCTGCTGCGCGGACGTCGTCGGCGGGGCGGGGGGCGCGAGGGTGCTCACGGCGGGCTTCCTTTTCCGGGGGAGTGGATCGGGGCTGGACGGCGGGACGTGCGGGCACGGGCGGGCGGCTGCAAGGCGCCGTCGCGCGCGCCGCCATGCCACGCATGTTAGGCGCCGTTCCCGCGGGCGACAATCTTTTTTCTCCCGCACACGGCGGATCGGCTTGCGGCGTCTCGCAAACCGCTGGCGGCGCGCCTCAGGCGACTTCTCCCGGGCGGCGGCCGGACCGCCCTTCGCGTGGGACTCCGCTGCCCCACCCGGCCCAGGAATGTCCCGCCGACAGGCGGGGCGCATCCCCGGGCGATCCCTCGCAAGTGTCTGCGCCGCAATCAATTCGTTCGACTCTGCCGGATTGGCTTGACAGGGACTCCAACTTGCACAAACCTTTGTCTCTCCCGGCCGACGCCAGCCAGGCGGAGCGATCGTCTCCCGCCGAAACCGACTGGCGATCTTCCTCTGCCGGATCACCCCCCGCGCTCCTCCCCGTTTTCCCTCGCCCCCGCAGGAGTCTCCCATGAGCGAGAAAGACCCCGTTCCTTCCCCGGTCCCGGACGAGGCGCCCCAGGCGGCCGCCGTGATCCCACCCGCCGCGCCGGAGGCGGAGGCGCCGGCCGCCGACGCCGAGCAGGGCGCGGCGCGAGTGATCGAACTCGACGTGCAGGTGCTGGGCGAGGAGGAGGCGCGCCGGGCCCGCCGCGCCCGCGTGGCCGCCGCGCGCGAGCGCACCCCGGCCGAGCACGCCGAGTCGGCGAAGAGCGACGGGCGCACGCGGCAGGACTCGCTGCTGCTGATGGTGCCGGTGAAGGCGGGGCACTACGCGGCGCTGGAGAAGCTGCTGGGCGACGTGGCCAACCCGCCCGCCGGCGAGGACCTGGAGATCAACCCGATCATCCCCTTCGCGAAGCTGCGCACGGTGCACTTCGCGCGCATCCTGCTGCACGCGGCCTCGCCGTCGCGGAACGCGCCGATCCCCGAGTACGAGGGGAAGCCGCTGGCGCACGGGCCGGCGATCCCGGCGAAGCTCCTCTTCTCCACCGACTTCGACGGGACGCTGGAGGAGCACCTGGACGAGCTGCTGCGGGTGGCCGGGCCGGGGCTGGACCAGGTGTTCGGGCACTGCGAGGGGTGGCCGGGGCACGCCGACCGCTCGCGCGCGCACGGCTTCTTCCTGCGCCACCGGGTGCCGACCACCACCTTCTACACGGGGACGATGCACCGCTCGGTGGACCAGATCCACCGCGAGGCCGACCTGCGCCGCCGCATCGACGACTTCCTGGACGCGGAGCTCGCCAGGGGCACCCTGCCGGCCGACCCGGTGCGGATCCACCGACGGGTGCGCGACTTCGTGTTCAAGGAGGAGCCGGAGCTGGCCTGGGCGCGCCAGGAGCCGGGGGGCTTCCCCAGGCTCCTCCTCCCGCCGGCGCTCCTGGCCCGGCTGCCGCTGGTGGCGGGCGCGGCGCTGCTCGCGGTCCTCGCCGTCGTGGCCGTGCTGCTAGGGCTGGTGGTGGGGATGGGGACGGCGGTGAAGATCGTCCTCGGCGTGGTGGCGGTCCTCCTGGTCGCGGGCGTGGCCGGGTACGTCTACCTGCGGCGCCTGGAGACGACGGACCCCGTCATCGTGCGCGACAGCGTGAAGGAGCACACCGCGCGGCTGGTGGAGACGGAGGACCGCATCGTCCAGAACGAGATGAGCAGCGTGATCTACATCAAGGAGCCGCTGTGGTTCAGGCGGCTCGTGCTGTGGGGCGTGCTCAAGTTCGTGAACTTCTCGGCGAAGTACCTGAGCAACCAGGGGACGCTGGCCGGGATCCCGTCGATCCACTTCGCCCGCTGGGTGATCGTGGACGACGGGCGGCGCCTGGTGTTCTTCAGCAACTTCGACGGGAGCTGGGACAACTACCTGGGCGACTTCGTGGACAAGTCGGCCACGGGGCTCACCGGGGTGTGGAGCAACTGCGTGGGCTTCCCGCGCACGAAGAACCTGGTGCAGGAGGGCGCCACCGACGAGCAGATGTTCAAGGCGTACTCGCGCGACAGCCAGGTGCCCACGCAGGTGTGGTACAGCGCGTACCGCTGGCTCTCGGTCTCCAACATCAACGACAACACCAAGATCCGCCTGGGGCTGTACCGCGACCTGGACGCCGCCGAGGCCGAGGCGTGGCTCCGGCGCTTCGGCGCGGGCGAGAAGTCGGCCCAGCCGCGCCCGAAGCCGGCGGCGAAGAAGCCGGCGCCGAAGATCGAGGTGGAAGACGTGCAGGGGCTGGTGGCGCGCAGCTACGCGAAGCTGGCGCACGCCTGCTACGTCCCGGTCCGCTTCCCGGCCGACGCGGCGGGGGCGCGCGCCTGGGTGGACGGGGTGCGCGGCCGCGTGACCCGCGCCTCGCGCAGCACCGCCGACGTGGTGGCCGAGGGGTGGGCGCTGAACGTGGCGTTCACCCGCGCGGGGCTGGAGGCGCTGGGGCTCTCCGACGAGGCGATCGAGACCTTCTCGCGCGAGTTCTACGAGGGGATGGCCACCGACCACCGCCAGCGCGCGCTGGGCGACACCGGCGAGGCGGCGCCCGAGCACTGGCGGTGGGGGCGGCCGGACGGCGAGGCGCTGCACGCCATGCTCTTCCTCTTCGCCGGCGGCGCGGACCGGCTGGCGTCGCTCCTGGCGGAGGAGAAGGAGCGCGGCGCGGCGCGCGGGGTGGCGCTCGGCGAGCCGCTGGGGAGCGTGATGCTCAAGGACGACAAGGAGCACTTCGGCTTCCACGACGGGATCGCGCAGCCGCGCCTCGCGGGCCTCAAGGAAGAGGACGCGAGCGGGCCCGCGGTGCCGGCGGGCGAGGTGGTGCTGGGCTACCCGAACGCGTACGGGAAGCTGCCGGCGTCGCCGGCGGTGGCGGAGTCGGAGCTGTCGAAGGCGCTGCTGCAGTGCGCGCCGATCGACCCGTTCGACACCGCCGCGCCGCCGCGGCGCGACCTGGGGAAGAACGGCACCTACGTGGTGTTCCGCACGCTGGAGCAGGACGTGAAGGCGTTCTGGCGCTTCGTGGACCACTGCGCGGGCGGCGACGCGGCCGCGCGCAAGCGGCTGGCGGCGAAGATGGTGGGGCGCTGGCCGAACGGCTCGCCGCTGGTGAAGGACGACCAGACGGAGCCGCCGTTCGACCCGAAGACGGCGAACAGCTTCCTGTACGCCGACGACCTGCAGGGCGACCGCTGCCCGCTGGGCTCGCACATCCGCCGCACCAACCCGCGCGACGGGATGCAGCCCAACCCCGAGCAGTCGATGCTGGTGGCGGACCGCCACCGGCTGCTGCGCCGCGGGCGGGCGTACGGGCCGCCGCTGGCCGAGTCGTTCGACCCGGCCGACATCCTGGCGGCGCCGGAGGGGGGCGAGCGCGGGCTGCACTTCATCTGCTTCAACACGGACATCGTGCGGCAGTTCGAGTTCGTGCAGAACACGTGGGTGAACAGCATGAAGTTCGACGGGCTGTACGCCGACCCGGACCCGCTGATCGCGCCGCACGTGGACCCGGCGACGGCCGAGCACAAGGAGCGGGTGAGCAACTTCACCATGCAGGGCTGCCCCGTGCGGCACCGGGTGAAGGAGCTGCCCCGCTTCGTGACCATGCGGGGCGGCGCCTACCTCTTCATGCCCGGCCTCAAGGCGCTGGAGTACCTGGCGAAGATGTAGCTGAGAGCCGTCATCGGCAGAGGACGACGGTGGACGGAACGCGGGAGCCCCGGGGGATGCCTCCGGGGCTCTTCGCGTGGGCCCCCTCCCTGGCGCCTGGTGCGCCGGTCCCTCCCCCGCTGCGCGGGAGAGGGAAGTTTTTCGGTCCGTTCATGCAGTCTTCGCCGCGCAACGCCGCCGAAACACTGTCATTCTGAGGCCCGGCCACACCGAACCAGCATCCGCACGATTGACGGCAGGGCCGAAGAATCTTCTCACCTCGCCACGTGGGTCGGGCGCGGTAGCGGCACGGATCTCCGCTCGCGACAACCCCCAGCGGCTACCCGATCCGGAACGACGGGGTTGCGGTTCTTCCTCTCCCGCGCAGCGTCGCGCAGCGGGGGAGGGCCGGGGAGGGGGCGTCACCGCCGGCGCGGCGCCGATGCCGGTCGAAGCGGAACGACCTCCCGGGCGGAACGGCGGTTTCGCGCGCTTGCGGGAGCGTGTTACTTTCCGGGCGTTCGCCGCCTATCGCGGTCTCCCGGACGACGGGCAGGCCGGAAAACGCACTCACGCACTTCCGCACTCACGCACTGCGGTTTGCCGACACGCGAGGCCCCGATGCAGGAAAGCGAGCTGATCTACGACTGGAACTGCTCCGAAGGCTGCTTCGACTACTCCACCCGCCGCGGCGTGCAGCTCAACGACGAGACGCTGCGCGACGGGCTGCAGTCGCCCTCCGTCCACGACCCGACCATCGGCGAGAAGATCCGCCTGCTGCACCTGATGGCGGAGCTGGGGATCGCCGCGGCCGACATCGGGCTCCCCGGCGCGGGCCCCCGCGCGGTGGCCGACGTGGAGGCGCTGGCCCGCGAGATCGCCGACGCACGCCTGCCGATCGAGCCCAACTGCGCCGCCCGCACCGTGCGCGCCGACGTGCAGCCGATCGTCGACGTCTCGCAGCGGGTGGGGATCGCCATCGAGGCGGCCACCTTCATCGGCTCCTCGCCGATCCGGCAGTACGCGGAGGACTGGACGCTCGACCGGATGCTGCGCGCCACCGAGGACGCGGTCACCTTCGCGGTGAGCCACGGCCTGCCGGTGATGTACGTGACCGAGGACACCACGCGCGCCCGGCCCGAGGTGATCCGGAAGCTGTACACCACGGCCATCGAGTGCGGGGCGCGGCGCATCTGCCTGGCCGACACGGTGGGGCACGCCACGCCGCACGGGGTCCGCCAGCTCGTCCGCTTCGTGAAGACCGAGATCGTGGAGCCGAGCGGCGAGGAGGTGAAGATCGACTGGCACGGCCACCGCGACCGCGGGCTGGCGGTGCCCAACTGCCTGGCGGCCATCGAGGAGGGGGCGCACCGCATCCACGGCACGGCGCTGGGGATCGGCGAGCGCTGCGGCAACGCGGAGATGGACCTGCTGCTGGTGAACCTGAAGCTGCTGGGGCTGCACGACTGGGACCT
Source organism: Longimicrobium sp. (assembly GCA_036389795.1). Lineage (NCBI taxonomy): Bacteria > Pseudomonadati > Gemmatimonadota > Longimicrobiia > Longimicrobiales > Longimicrobiaceae > Longimicrobium > Longimicrobium sp. The sequence continues at coordinate 19,815 of DASVWD010000268.1, read as the reverse complement.
GTCGAAGCTGGCCGACTACGTGCGCCTGGCGGCCGGGGCGTGCCGGGTGCCCGTCGCCTACAACTGGCCCGTCTTCGGCGAGGACGCCTTCCGCACGGGGACGGGGGTGCACGCGGCGGCCATCGTGAAGGCCGAGCAGAAGGGCGACGCGTGGCTGGCGGACCGCATCTACTCCGGCGTCCCGGCCGGGTGGTTCGGGATGTTCCAGAAGATCGAGATCTCGCCGATGAGCGGGATCTCCAACGTGCGCCACTGGCTGGCGCACCACGGCTTCGACGCCGGCGACGAGGGGCTCTGCTCGCACGTCTTCGAGGCGGCCAAGCGGTGCGACCACACCTTCAGCGACGACGAGGTGCGCGCCCTCTGCGCGGAGTACCACGCCGGCCGCCCCGTGGCGGAGGCGGTCTGACATGCCCGGGAGGAACAGGAGCAGCAACAACAACAACAACCAGCAGAAGACCTACGAGGAGCTGAAGCAGGACGAGAAGTGCATCTACCAGGCGTTCAAGGCAGCCACCGGGGTGGGACAGCACGCGCTCTGGCTGCAGGCGCAGCAGAAGGGGAGCTTCGAGCCCGACGATGGGGACGTGATCGCCGTGCTGGCCGCGATCCACGGGTTCGAGGACGAGGTGAGCGCCTTCTCCGGGAGCGACTTCGTGGGTGACGTGAACGGCGTGCAGAGCAACCTCACGGGGAAGCCGGGGACGGATTTCATCATGGTGGTCGCCGACAGGAGCAAGGTGAAGCACTCGGCCAAGGTCTACACGGCCACCGACCCGCGCAGCGTCCTGAAGGAGAGCAACACGCTCTTCAAGGACGTCCCCTGGCACGCGATCTACGGCAAGGTCCAGCCGAACCGGACCATCGCCTGGACGGACAAGCAGCAGCGGCTGCCGACCGGGCCCACCGCCAACGACGTGGTGATCTGCTTCGTCCGCAGGCCGAAGAAGAAGTAGGCCGGCGCCGGGCGAGAGTCTGACGCCGGGTCCGCGGGACGGGAGATAAAATGAACCACGCCTTCAGCGAGGATGAGATGCGCGCCCTCTGCGCGGAGTACCACGCCGGCCGCCCCGCGGCGGAGGCGGTCCGATGACGGAGCCGACGCGCGCGGACGCCGAGGGCGTGGACGTCTACTGGCTCCCGTACTGCACCACCTGCCAGAAGGCGCTCCAGTACCTGCGGGACAGGCAGGTGACGGTGCGCACCCTCCGCGACCTGAAGGCGCAGCCGCTGGAGGAGGCCGAGGTGCGCGACCTGGCCCGCAAGGTGGGCGGCGCGGAGAAGCTGTTCTCGAAGCGCGCGATGAAGTTCCGCAAGATGGGGCTGCACGAGAAGGAACTGTCGGAGGACGACCTCGTGCGGCTGATGGCGGAGGAATACACCTTCGTCACCCGCCCCGTCATCGTCCGCGGCGACCACGCGACGGCGGGGTTCTCGGCGAAGCGGGTGGACGAGCTGGTGAGCTGAATGTTGGTTAGGGCGCGATAGGTACTCGCTGAATAGAGCGACGCAGCCCCGTGGCAACCGTCTACGTGTTCGTGCCTGTCTGGAATCTGACGTTCTGCTTGCGAACACAACGCAGCATTCCTATTCTCCGACTTCGCAAAGTTTGGACTGAGACCTCTTCTCGAATAGGTCCGCCCGTTGCTGCTATTTACCCCCATCAGGTTCGATAAAACTCGGTGGGGTATTCCCACGTACGCCGTCCCCTCTCAACCGGCCCCCTGGACGCTGCGGTGTCTGTTCCCGCCGGAGCACTGATATGACTGAGGTGAATCGATGCAGATCCCGCTCGTCTTAGCCGATCAGCCACCCCCCAGTCCTACGCCCCCTGCGTTGCGAATGGGCGATTTGCCCAAAGTACTTGAACCCGGCCGAACAAGTTCTGCGAGCGATGTAGGACAGAGCAGCCGTGATTTGATCCTTCAGGAACTCGTCTCGATCCATGCGCAACGCAACCCAGAGGAACCTGTAGAGGGCGAGCCCAACCTGCCGCCCCGCCGTTCCGGCTCCCCGGAGTGGAACGGCGACATCACACATCGCCAGCGGGTGCTTTTGCACGCGTTGCCGCTCTTCCGCCTTCACCACGCAGACGCGATCGTAGGAGGCCAGGGCGGTGAGTTCGCGCATTACGACGCATTCGCGCTCGCGTTTCGCGTCTTCGATCTGATCATCGAGAACACCGGGCTCGAAAACGAGCCCGAGACTGACGACCTCGCGCGTGCGCTATTCCCCACCCTCGTGGCAATGGACGCGGCCGCGGGCGTTGACCCTGACCCAGAGCGGCATCAGCGGATGGCCGAGCGGGTCCTCGAATGGCTGCTGAACGAGGCGAATCATCGGGAGCCGTACGGCGTTCCCTACACCGATTTCGAGGGAGGAGAAGCCAGGCGGCGCCACCTGGAGGTGAGACTCGTCACCGAACGGTACATGCCGGGCGACCGGATCGTGCCCCGCCTCTCTCCAGAGATCACCAACCTCTACCTGAGTGCGCTCAACCTCACGATTGAAGATCAGCAGATCGCGGTCGAGGCGGTGATGAACGCACAGATCGCCCGCGGCAGCTTCAATGAAGCGGTGCGAAGTGCACGTCAGGCCCATGCGCTCTCGGTGCGCTACCGCGAGCAGCTGGAAGCAATCCTCCGGGCAACGCGCCGCGATGTGCTCAGGGTGGATTGGCGCGATGAAGTGCCGGCGCTGCTGCATAATGCCCAGAGCCATATCGAGGAGCGCACGCGGACAGAGCGGCAGATCCGTCAGGGGGCGGAAGACAAGCTGAATGCGCTCCTGATGGGGAGTCCGGAAGCGATGCAGCTCGCGGAAGTCATCCAGTTGGTAGATCGCTGTTTTCAGCAGCACATCGCGCTCTTGGGCCAGTTGATCGTCGCACTCCCCACCTTCCTTGATGAGCAGGCTCGGCAGGCATTCCGCCCGCTGTACGTCCGCGCCTCGCCGGATCTACCGCGCGACGTCCTCGAGCCGTTCATGGCACTCCCTCAGGGCATCGCTCTGGCGGAGGTGGACTTCCTCCTCTCGCAGTTCGTTCCGCCCCGAATCCCTCGTGTGCTCTCGCTGCTGGAACTGGTGGACTGGCACTTCCGTCCCCGCGCGGAGTCTCGCGCGCACACGGTGGCGGTGCTGGAGCGTGATTTGGAATCAATCGCGGAGGAACTGCTCCGGTTCACTCCTGCGGATTGGGATCGCGCAGCGGCTGTACTGGAGGGAGTGGGCGACCCGATCGCGCTCTCCGCAGTCCTCTCCGGTCTTGGGGACGACACCACTCCAGCGGTGGTCCGGGACCTTGTGATGCTCCGAGCACTATTCGCTTTCTCGCCCAGTGAGGATAATGACGCGGACGGACTGTTTGCCGAGAGATCTGGCCAGCTCCTTCGTTCCGGCCTCTATCATGGAGATGACCTCGTCCTGTACCGCGTTCCGGAGAGCGAGGCGTGAGGATGCTTAAATTCCAGGAAATTGGCCGGCTGATTCACTTCGGCCTGAATATTCGCTCCGACCCGGTGCAGGAGCCGGAGTACGCCGAGTTGCTCCGTCTCTACGACAACGACACAGACTTTCGGCACGCGGTCCAGGGCGTTGCTCTCGGCCAAGGACTCGAGATCGCCGACGCTACGCAGTACGGAATCGTGTTCGTGCCGACAGCAGATTCCGTGTATCGCCTGAAACCCGGTGAGGTGCGGACCTCGGTTGGGCGAGACGACCGGCTGATCGAGGGCTTCGTTCATCTCGGCATCGCGGCGTCTGCGTACCCTCGCCCGGAGTTGCTGGACGATCCGGATGCCGTTCCCCACCCGGTCACCGTGACCGAGGTGGAAGAAAGGCTCCGCCAGATCTGCGACCGCCTCGCGGCGGAGGCAGCCGGCGAGCCAGACCCGGAGATCAGTTCGGTAGAGCAGGAACTGATCGCGGCTTGGCGGATCTATCAGCGCCGGGCTGCCGAGGGAAATCCGCGCAAACGGGTCGGTGCCTCTACGCGCGTGATGATCGAGAAGATGCTGGAGGCCCTCGTCGATCAGGGCATGTTCATGCGGAGGCGGCGCTCGGGGGAGACGGCGTATCAGCCCACGCCTCGCTACCACACGCAGGTGCGCGAGCTTCAGGCGGCGGTCGTCTTCCAACGCGTGCAGGATGTCGTCGAGAAACTAGCCGCTGCCGTCCCGAGCGCCTGAGGCAAAAAGCCGATGCCACGTATCAGCCGGATCCGCTACGTCAACCTCGGGCACGAAAAGGCCCGGATGGAGGACCTCACCCTCGATCTCCGGGACATTGAGGGTTCGCCCACCGACACTGCCATCTGGTTGGATAATGGTGGCGGCAAGAGCAGCATGCTCGCGCTCTTCTTTTCCGTCATGCGACCGGCGCTCCGCGACTTCCTCGGTGCTCGTGCGGAGCACAAGTCGAGAAAGCTCGATGATTACGTTCGGGCAGGAGATCACTCGCTCGTGATCGGCGAATGGGTGATGGACGAAACGGAGGGTGGCCTGTTCCCCGTGCCGATCCGACTAGTGACCGGCGTGTTCATCGAACGGAGCCAGACCCCAGGGGAGGAGAGCAAGCTTGACCGTACCTTTTTCTCATTCCGCGTGCGTCCCGACCAGCCACGGCTCACGCTTGAGGGTCTGCCGGTCTACCAGGACGGCGCCGAGACTGGTACCAGCCGCTGGACGCGAGCCGGGTTCAGATTGCAGATGGGGCAGCTGCGTGGAGAAAACCCCCTGGCACAGGTCTACTACACCGAGAATCAGACTGAGTGGACGGGGCATCTCGACGCCCAGGGCATCGATACCGAGCTGTTCCTCTACCAGGTGATGATGAACCTGCGGGAGGGTGGCGCCGGAGACCTGTTCAAGTTCAAGGACGTCGAGGAGTTCGTGGACTTCTTCGTCCGTGTCGTGATGAATGAGAAGGATGGTGAAGAGTTAGGGTCCACACTGATCCATTACCGCGACGACCTAAAGAAGCGACGGGTTCAACTACTCCCCGAGCGGAAGCTGGTCCACGGTCTCATCGAGCGATTCCGGAGTCTTCTCGACGTCCATGAGCGCCGCTCCGAGATGACTGGCAGAATCGCCGCGGTCGCGGGGACGGTTGCCGCTCTGCGCTCGTACATCAGCGAAGCTATCACCGCGAAAGTGGAGGAGGCTGCTGTCGCGCGAGCAGAGGCGGAGTCTGCCCTTCGCGACGCCGCCACGACCAAGGAACTGCTTGCCAAGCGCTCCAACCGGGTGATCGTTGCCCGGCACGTTTTGACGGAGCGGCAGGTTGTCGAAGCCAAGACGCGGGACGATGAAGCGCGCCGGGACTTCGACGCCGTGACCCGCGCGCTTTCCGTGGCGACGCTCGCGGTGCCCTTGAGTCGCGCGATGCGACACCGGAAATCGGCCGCGGATCTGGAGGAGCAGCTTCAGATGGCGCGGAGCGCTCATGCGCCACTGCTGGAGCGGCTTCGGGAGGCCGCGACGTCATATGCCGGCGCCCTTCTGCACCGGATCCGGCAAATCGATATGGAGACAGGGCAACTGCGCGAGCAGGCGCGGGAGTCGGACGAGATCGCCAAGGCGGCGCGGGAGGCAGCGCGTACCCACGAGCGTGCGGAGACTGAGGCTGCGAGCCGCTGCCGCAATCTCCGCGATCAGGAACACCAGGCTGAGATTGGGCGGGCTCGACTGGTGGAGCAGGGAGCGCTGGCACAAGGAGAGGCTCTGGGTGTGGCGCTACAACGGTGGCGTGACGCTGAACGGCGCGCCGGGGAAGACTTCCAGGCACATGTAGAGAAACTCCAAGCGCTCCGGGAAGAACAAGGTGAGCGTGCGCAGGTGATCACGAGCCGTCAACAGGACGCGAATGAGTCAGCGCGCGCTCTGGATGCGGCCCGTACAGCGTTGCAAACCGCCCAGTCGGAGAGGGAAGCGCTCGAGACCGACGAGATGGTGCTGGAAGTCATGCGCACCGATCGGCTCGACCTCGACCGCACTGACGACGCCACGCTCCGGCGCGTTGCCCAGGCAGGAGAGCGGGAACAGACTGAGCTCTTCGGCCTCTGGAGTGAAAAAGCACGAACTGAGCACGTTCTCCGCCAGCTCGATATCGCCGGGCTGCTTCCGCCGTCGCCGGATGTGGAGGTCGTGATCGGCTTCCTTGCCCCGCACCTCAAGATGGTCGTCTCGGGCTGGGAATACGCCTCCAAGGTCCTCTCGATTCCAGGCGGCGAGGCACGGGCGTTCGTCGAGCGCAAACCCCACCTCGCAACAGGTGTGATCGTTCGTGACGATGAGTTTGACGACGCCTGTGGGCTCCTCGCCAGCAGTGGACTCGAGGTGGATAGCCCGGTAGTAATCGCTCCTCAACGAGCTGCACACGCAGAAGCGGCGGTTGAGGGATACGTGTTGGCACCGTCCACCAACGCGCACTTCGACCCTGTCGTGGGGGAACGGGAGAGGGTGCAGCGGCAGAGCGATCTCGAGCGCCTTCGCCAAGCCGTCAGCGCGCGGGAGGGACGGCAGAAAATACTCCAGGAGCGTGCTTTCCGGCTTGCCTCTTTTCGTGAACGCTATCCACGGGATTACTTCGCGCAGGCCGCCGCGGATCTTGAACACCTAGCCGAGCGCGCGAAGCAGGATGAGGATCGCGTCGCGGAACTGAAGGATGCGCTTTCGGTGGCAGACGAGCTGATCAGTGAAGTGGAGGCCGCTCGCGACAGCGCCCGCCAGGCAATCACGGAGTCCGAACGTGCAGGCGAGCGGGTGGAAGCATACATCAGCCGCTTCGGCTCAGACCCGGAGGTGCGCGCGCGCGCCCTGGCTGACGCGGAAGGCACGGAGCTCCAAGAACGCGCTGCGGCTGAGAGTGCCCGCGCGCGTGCCGAGGCAGCGGGGGGAATTGCGCGGGCCCGAAGGGACGAAGCCGGCGACCTCGGTGAGAAACGCGGCGGATTGGACACCGCACGGCAAGCCGTCACACACGTCGATGAGGAGCGTCTGGTCCCATGTGACGGTGACTTGGAAGGGCTGCGTGAGCGATACGCGCAACTCCGCGCACAGTATGTCCGAGAGGTAGATGAGTCCGGTCTCGAACAGATGTGCGCGAAAGAGATTGAGGCCGCGCAGCAGGAGGAAGGACGCTACGAGGCACAGCTTCGGCGGTTCCTCAAAGACCCGGAATCCCGCACTGCGCAGATCCTCGCTGGCTCCTCGGAGGTGGAGCTTCAGCAAGAGGTTACCGACTGGATTAACGCGCTGCCGGATCGTGACCGGATTGAGGAAAAGCGGGACGACCTCGCTACAGAGCAGGCGGCGGCCCGGCAGATGATTTCAACCACCAGCCCGCGCTTAAAACAGGCAGTAGAGGAGCGGGATCATGCAGCACGAGAACGCGAGAAGCTTTCCGATCCGCCTCACGTCGAGATGGGACGCGAGGGGATCCCTGCCAGCGTGCAAGAACTCTCCGTCTGGCTCACGCAGGAGGAGACTTCTATAAAGGCGGACACCGAAGCCGTCGCGGCCAACGAGGCGGTCGCGAACGAGCTGCTCCACACGGCAGAGCTGGACGAGGCGGCGGCGCGCCATCTCCGAATCCAGAATGAGTCTCTTGATGGCATTGTAGAGAGCAATGCATCACTGCTGGCACGGCCTACGGCTCTATCAGCGCCCGTGGGTTGGACCGATCCAGCTGACGACATCGCGCTCTCGACCCGCATCTCTGAAGTGAAGAAGGCCCTCCTGACATTGCGGGCTGAGGACGCCGCGTTGGATGCCCAGCGGGATAGGCTGCATGAAGATCTGCTGGGCTGGATCGCGCACGATGAGTTCACGGCAGTGGTGCTTGGTCATCCCATGATCCGGAACATCCAGACGCGCACCGCCGCCGCCTGCGAGGGCGACGCCCAAGTCCTGGTCGAACGGCTGGAGATTCGTCTCAGCACCATCGATGCTGCGCTGAAAGCAGTTGAGACGATCCGTGCGACCCTCATCGGTCACGCGCTCGCGGCCGCCGAGAAGGGCATCCAGTATCTGGAGGCCGCAGAAAAGCAGTCCAAGATGCCGCGGCACATGCCGCTCTTCGCGGACAAGCACTTCCTGAAAGTCCAGCATAAGACGCCGGACTCCGAGCATCAGCGGTACGAGCGGATGGCGGAGTTGATCGACAAGATCACGGACGACAACGCAACTCTTTCGGGTATCGAAATCGTGCAGAAGGCTGTCCGCACGCTCGGCCGGCCATTCCGGATTGAAGTCATGTTCCCGGACAAGATGAGGGGAGCGTGGTATACCGACGTTGAGCGTCTCGGCCGGGATAGCGGCGGAGAAGTGCTGACCAGCGCGATTCTGCTCTACTGCAATCTCGCCCGCCTGCGTGCGCGCAATCGAGGCCGCTTGGCGAGCCAGACCAGCGTGCTGATGCTGGACAACCCGTTCGGCATGGCATCACGTCTGTCGTTTCTTGAGGTGCAACTCGACGTTGCCCGGGCCGCGGGGGTTCAGCTCATCTATACCACCGGCGTGAAGGACTACGACGCCGTCTCACTTTTCCCAAACGTGAACAGGCTGCGGCCAGCCGGGTTCGACGCGAAGCACAGGCAGTGGCTTCTGGCGCGAACGGACGTGCTCCGCCGCACGGACGGAATGGACATGGCCCGCATCGTCCGCTCCGCCCGCGATGCAGATGCCGATGCCGGCGCGGTTGCACTGGGAACTGCGTGAGCACTGTGGCGCTTGATCCCGACCGGGTAGCCCGGTTCGCGGAGCTCCTCCGGGCTCACCCTGGCAAACGCATTCTCGAGAAGGAAATCTGGAGCGCCTTCGCGGAAGCATTCCCCTATCGGCCGATGGGAGTCGCGGAGCGCCAGTGGCTCCGGTCCGCACTCGATGTGCTTGCTGAAGAGGGGGTGCTCGGGCTGCCTGCGGAGCGGAGCACGTACTGGGATCGCAGCATGGATCCACCGCTTCCTCAACTCGTCACGCGGATCGATGCTTCCGTTCAGCGCAGCGAGTCCTGGCGCGGCGATCCCTGGCACCTCTTGCTGAGCTGGGTTCCGGGAATGCCACGACTGGCGGAAGAGCAAGTGTATTTCCTTCGTCATGTGCACGACGGCTTGGTGAATGGCTCCCTTCTGACGCCGGCGCCGCTACGCTATCGCTCGCTCCAACTCACGGGCGACGAGAAGCGGCTGGAGCGCCACATGGCCACCGTCCTGTTTGGGGAGGGCAGGCTCAGCGTAGAGATGCTGAACCTATACCAAGACGTGCTTCCGCTCGCTTGGGAGCGGGTCGGGCCGGGTGGGGCGGTGCTGGTGTTCGAGAACTCAGCCCCGTTCTCCGTTGCGCGTGGCGTGCTCTCCGCGATGGAGCGGCCGCCGTACGGCATCGTTGCGTATGGGGCTGGACGCTGCTTCATTCAATCCGTAGAGCACCTTCTTTCCATCGGCTCTGAAGTTTCCAGCATCGATTATGTGGGTGATCTGGACGAGCCAGGCTTGGACATTGCAAAAGGTGCCGGAGAGACGGCGCGGAGAACAAGTGCGCTGCCTATCGTCCGCCCCGCGCCCGGCTTGCACAAGATGATGCTTAATGCGGCCGAGCGGTTTGGGCATCCGAACGGCTGGCCGGATCCGAAGCGGACGAGCTTGATCAATCCTTCCGCGGCAGACGTTCTCCCGCCAGACGTACGGTCGCGCGTGCTCGAGATTATCGCGGCTGGTCATCGCATTCCCGAGGAGGTTTTGGGGCCGGAAGAGATGCGGGCAGTGTGGATGCCAGTTGGCGGGTGAGAAGAGACTCAGCTGCGGACTAGTCTGAACTGAACCGGTCGCTGTTCGACCGGCTCAGGTCCGAGCGCACTGGTCTACTTCGCTAACGAGATGTAGATGATGCCGTGGTTGCGCGAGAACGCACAGTGCACCACCTGCCAGAAGGCGCTCCAGTACCTGCGGGACAGGCAGGTGACGGTGCGCACCCTCCGCGACCTGAAGGCGCAGCCGCTGGAGGAGGCCGAGGTGCGCGACCTGGCCCGCAAGGTGGGCGGCGCGGACAAGCTGTTCTCGAAGCGCGCGATGAAGTTCCGGAAGATGGGGCTGCACGAGAAGGAGCTCTCCGAGGACGACCTCATCCGGCTGATGGCCGAGGAGTACACCTTCGTCACCCGCCCCGTCATCGTCCGCGGCGACCGCGCGACGGCGGGGTTCAGCGCGAAGCGGGTGGACGAGCTGGTGGGGTGAAGCCACCTGTTCGTCTCGTCGCTCGGGAACGCCAGCCGTCAGAACGGCATCCTCTGCGTGCGAGACGAGCGGTACCGCTCCAGCCCAGTCTTCGAGACGGGAGGGGCGCATTTTTTGCACCGCAAATACTTGCTTGCCAACGAGTTAGGCGGAATTGCCGCGTGCGTGGAGTGGCGCTGCATGCGGCTGCCTGGCTCCCGGCGGAAAACCGGAACGGATGCGTTTTCCCGCGGAGAGGGAGGTCACCATGAGAAGCGCAACGCGGACGGCACAGCGCTGGATCACGGCGGCGGCGCTGGCGGGGGCGTTCGGCTTCGGCGGCGCGCAGGCGCTGGCCGCGCCGCGCGAGCTGGAGGGGCCGGGTACGTGCAACCCGGGGCAGTGCCAGATCTCGTGCCGGGCGATGGGGGCCGTGCGCAGCGAGTGCCACGATGGCCAGTGCGCCTGCCTCTTCATAACGCCCTGAACGCTTCGAGAGCCGGTCGATCCGGGGAGTACACCTTCATCAGCAGTGCACGCGAGGGACGGCGGGAGGTGCTTCGACGGGGGACTGCCGCTGCTATCGGGAGATTTCCTGATCGGCGGGGCTGAATTGCGCAGGAGGTCGATCATGCGAAACATGCATCGCTGGCTCGCCTCGGTCGTGATGGCGGCCGTCCTGGGGTTCGGCGCCTCGCAGGCGCTGGCGGAGCCCGGCGCCGGACGCGAGGGTCCGCCCGAGTGCCAGCCGCGCGGCTACGACGTCTCGTGCCGGGCGATGGGGGCCACCCGTGGCGAGTGCCATGAGGGCCAGTGCCTCTGCGTCTTCGTGACGCCCTGAAGCGCTTCCCCGCTCCCGTGGTCCGCGTCAGCCGCGCGGCGGCGGGGTTCTCGGCGAACCGGGTGGATGGCTGGTGGGATACGGCTGAGCGACGTCTCCCGCGCGAGCCGGGGGTCGGGTCCAGTGGGGGACGGACGACGAGGCCTTCGTCGTCCGTCCCCGATTTGTTACCGCCTTCACCCCAGCGTGGCGCTCGCGGGGTCCAGGTCGCCCGTGTAGTAGGCGATCAGGGTGCGCTGGAGGACCAGGGTGTACTGCGCGGCGACCACGGTGCTGGCGGCCTGCACCTGCGTGGCGCGGGCCTGCGTGACTTCCACCAGCGTGGCCATCCCCGCCCGGTACCGCTCCCGCGAGGTGGTGAGCGCCGGGTCGGTCGCGCGCAGCTGGGCCTGCGCCGCCTCGAGCTGCGCCTGCGCCGCCTGGTGGTCCAGATACGCCCGGCGGACCTCCAGCGCCACGGCGTTCTTCTGCGCCTCCAGCTCGATGCGCGCGTTGTCCACCTGCAGTTCCGCCCGCTGCGTGGCCGCCCGGGTGGCGCCGCGGTCGAAGACGGGCACCGACACGCCCAGCGACAGCGAGCCGCCGCGGTGCTGGTCGAGCTGGTCGGCGAAGGCCGGGTCGGAGGCGCTGGACAACGCGGTGCTGTACCCCGCGCTCAGCGTGACCGCGGGGAGCGAGGCCGCCTTCTCCGCGCACCCCCTGCTCGGCGGCGTCCTGGCGCGTCTCCAGGGCGGCCAGGTCGGCGCGCCGCTCCAGCGCCCGCGTGACCAGCGCGTCCAGGTCGTACGCCTGCCCCGCGGGCGCGGCGGGCTGCGGCGCCTGGAACTGGTAGCTGCCGCGCGGGTCGAGCTGCAGCGTCTGGATCAGGTCCACCCTGGCCAGCTCCCACGCCCGCTCGGCCTCCACCACGGCGGCGCGCGCGGCGGCCACGCCGGCCTGCTGCTGGTACAGGTCCGAGACGGGGCGCGTACCGGCGTCAGCGAACCGCCTGATCTGCGCCTCCTCGGCCTGGCGGGCGGCCAGGTCCTCGCGCCGCACCCGGAGCTCCTCGGCCCGGGCCGGCGCCGTCCGTACCCGTCCACCTCGCCGTCGTCGCAGGCCCCTCTGAACCACCATGCGGCGCACGCATTGCGGTGCTCCGCCTGACGCTCTCGGCGCCCGCCGGGTGCGCCCGGGGGGAATCCCATGAGCGAGCGTTCCTGGCCGGCCGGCGGAGGGGAGATGGCGGAGCGGATCCGGGCCCACGACTGGGCGCGGACGCCGCTCGGCCCGATCGACGCGTGGCCGCAGAGCCTCAAGACGGCGGTCGACCTCTGCCTGGGCTCCGCCTTCGCGGGCTTCGTCTGGTGGGGCCCGGAGCTCGTCCAGCTCTACAACGACGCCGCCCTCGCGATCGTCCGTGCCAAGCACCCGCAGGCGCTCGGGGCGCCCGCGCGGCAGGCGTGGGCGGACGTCTGGGGCGAGGTGGGCGCGCTGGTGGAGGGCGTCGTCGCCACCGGCCAGGCGGTGAAGGGCGAGGACCTGCCGCTGGTGCCGGACCGGGGCGGCGCGCGAGAGACGGCCTGGTTCACCTTCTCGTACAGCGCCGCGCGCGACGAGGCCGGGGCCGTCGCGGGCGTGTTCATCACCGCCATCGAGACCACGGCGAAGGTCAAGGCCGAGCGGCGGCTGGGCGAGCTCGCGGGCCGCGCCGGGCTGTCGGCGGACTTCCGCGCGCTCTTCGAGGCCGCGCCCACGCCGTACGTGGTCCTCGCGCCCCCCGACTTCCAGATCGTCGCCGTCAACGACGCCTACCTGCGTGCGACGATGACCGAGCGCTCGGAGATCGTCGGCCGCACCCTGTTCGACGTCTTCCCCGAGAACCCGGACGACCCCGCCGCCACCGGCGCCGCGAACCTGCGCGCCTCGCTCGAGCGGGTGCTCGCCACGCGCCGCGCGGACGCCATGGCGGTGCACAAGTACGACATCCGCCGGCCGCGCAGCGCCGGGGGCGGTTTCGTGGAGCGGTGGTGGAGCCCGGCCAGTGCGCCCGTCCTGGGGGCGGACGGCGAGGTGGCGCTGATCATCCACCGCGTGGAGGACGTGACCGAGATCGTGCGGCTGAAGAGCGCGGGCGAGGCGCAGGACCAGCTCCTCCGGGACCAGCAGGACACGATCGAGCGGCTGCGGGAGGCCGAGGAGGCGCTGCGCGCGAGCGAGGCGCGGCACCGCCTGATCGTGGAGGGCGCGCGCGACTACGCGATCTTCACGGCTGATCCCGAGGGACGGATCGAGAGCTGGTCGCCGGGCGCGGAAGCCGTGTTCGGCTGGTCTGCCGGGGAGGTGCTCGGCCGGCCGCTGGACATCACCTTCACGCCGGAGGACCGGGAGCGGGGGGAGCCGGAAAAGGAGCGCGGGGAGGCCCGCGCCACCGGGTCGGCGCCCGACGTGCGCTGGCACCTGCGCAGGGACGGCTCGCGCGTGTTCATCGACGGGACGATGCGCGCGCTGGACGACGGCGCGGGCGGCGTCCGCGGCTTCCTGAAGATCGGCCAGGACGTCACGCAGCGCCGCCGGGTGGAGGAGGCGCTGCGCGAGAGCGAGGAGCGCCACCGCCTGATCGTGGAGGGCGCGCGCGACTACGCCATCTTCACCACCGACCCGGAAGGCCGCATCGAGAGCTGGTCGCCGGGCGCGGAGGCCGTGTACGGCTGGAGCGCCGGCGAGGCGGTCGGCCAGTCCCTGGACATGACGTTCACGCCGGAGGACCGGGCCGCCGGGGAGCCGGAGAAGGAGCGCGCCGAGACCCGCGCCACCGGCTCCGCGCCCGACGTCCGCTGGCACGTGCGCCGGGACGGCGCGCGCGTGTTCATCGAGGGCGTCAGCCGAGCGCTCTTCGGTCCGGGCGGCGAGCCGCGCGGCTTCCTGAAGGTCGGGCAGGACGTGACGCAGCGGCGACAGACCGAGGAGGCGCTGCGCGAGAGCCAGGAGCGCTTCCGCACCCTGGTCCAGAACATCCGCGACTACGCCATCTTCCTGACCGACGCGGGCGGCGTGGTCACCGAGTGGACGGAAGGGGCCGAGCGGGTGAAGGGGTACACGGCCGAGGAGGCGGTCGGACGGCACGTCTCGATCTTCTACACGCCCGAGAACGTGGCCGCGGGCGAGGTGGAGCGGGAGCTGGGCGAGGCGGCGGAGCACGGCCGCGCCGAGCGCGAGGGGTGGCGGGTGCGCAGGGACGGTGCGCGCATCTGGGTCAACGAGATCGCCACCGCGGTGCGCGGCGCCGACGGCCGGCTGGTGGGCTACACCAAGATCAGCCGCGACCTGAGCGCGCAGCGCGAGGCGCAGGAGGCGCTGCGCCGGCTGAACGAGACGCTGGAGCAGCGGGTGGCCGAGCGCACGGCCGAGCTGGCCGAGAGCAACGCCGCGCTGGCGGCGGAGATCGCCGAGCGCGAGCGGGCGGAAGCGTCCCGGAGCGACGTCCTGCGCCGGCTCGTCTCCGCCGAGGAGAACGAGCGGCGGCGCATCTCGCGCGAGCTGCACGACTCGCTGGGCCAGCTGGTCACCGGGCTCCTGCTGGGGCTCAAGGCGCTGGAGCGCGAGGCCGGCCGGACGTCCCGGATCGAGGACCTGGGGCGGCTGGCGGACCGCATCGCCCGCGAGATGCAGCACATGGCGGTGCAGCTGCGCCCGCCGGCGCTGGACAGCCTGGGGCTCCAGGTGGCGCTGCAGAGCCACCTGGAGGAGTGGAGCGAGCGGCACGGGGTGGAGGCGGACTTCCACGGCGCGGGGCTGGACGGAGACCGGTTGCCGCCCGAGGTCGAGACCACCATCTACCGCGTGGTGCAGGAGGGGCTCACCAACGTGCTCAAGCACGCGCAGGCCTCCTGCGTGAGCCTGGTGCTGGAGCGGCGCGGCGGCTCCGTGCGCGCCATCCTGGAGGACGACGGGAAGGGCTTCGACGTGGAGGCGACGCTCGCCTCGCCCGAGAAGGCGAAGCGCCTGGGCCTAAGGGGGATGCGCGAGCGGGTGGCCCTGCTCGGCGGGGAGCTGGAGGTTGAGTCCAGCCCGGGGAGCGGGACCACCGTCTTCGTGCGGCTCCCGGACCCGGCCGGCGCCGGCCGGGAGGGCGGGCGATGAGCGACCTGCGCGTGGTGCTGGCCGACGACCACGAGGTGGTCCGCACGGGACTCAAGGCGCTGGTGGACTCCAGCTCCGGGATGCGGGTGGTGGGCGAGGCGGGCGACGGGCGCGAGGCGGTGGCCCGGGCCCGCGAGCTCGCCCCCGACGTGGTGGTGATGGACGTCTCCATGCCCGGGATGGACGGCGCCGAGGCCACCGAGCGGATCGCGCGCGAGTGCCCGGGCGTGAAGGTGATCGCGCTGACCGCCCACGACGACCGCGCGCACCTGGCGCGCCTGCTGCAGGCGGGCGCGGCCGGCTACGTGCTCAAGCGCGCCGCGGCCGACGAGCTGGTGCGGGCCATCCGCACGGTGGGCTCGGGCGGCACGTACGTGGACCCCGTCCTGGCCGGGAGCCTGCTGCGCAGCTCCACCCGGCCGTTCGGCTCCGGCCCTTCCCCCTCCGCCGAGGCGCTCAGCGAGCGCGAGGAGGAGGTGCTGCGCCGCATCGCCTGGGGCGAGAGCAACAAGGAGATCGCCGGGAAGCTGGGGATCAGCACCAAGACCGTGGAGACCTACAAGGCCCGCATCACCGACAAGCTGGGCCTCAGGAGCCGCACCGAGATGGTCCGCTACGCCCTGCAGCGGGGGTGGCTCGCCGAAAGCTGAGCGCTCCTTCCCCGCCTTCCGCGTGTCGGGGAACTTCCCGACGCGCTTTCGTTTGCTCCCGATACCGGGCCGCCATTCGGCAGGCTAGCATGCAATCCTATGCAGAAGCACGGGATGCATGCCCAGACACAACCCTCTCCGGCCGCGCTCGCCGCCGACGCCCGCCGCGCCGGGCGGAGGGAGCGAGCCGCCGACGCAGGGCACCTGCAGGCCGTCCGGGAGCAGGCGCGGCTCCAGGCCGAGGACATCCGCCAGCGCAAGGAGTGGATCGAGGCGCGGCGGCGCGAGCTGTGGGAGCGCAGGGACCGGCTGAAGACCGAGCTGGGCATCGGGGCTCCGCCCGTGGCGGACGCTCGCGATCACCTCGCGGCCAGCGGGCTGATCTTCCCCCCGACGCCCGCGCCGCCGGGCGCGGTGCCCCTCCTCGCAGCTCCCGGCGACCCCTCCGCCGCCGGTCCCGCCTGCCGGGACGACGTCCTGGCCCGGGCCCAGGCGGAGCAGGTCCGGCTCGAAACGGAAGTGAGCGGCTCGGAGATGCAGCTCGAGCGGCAGCAGGTCGAAGAAGAGAGCGAGGCCGAGCGCCAGTGGCTCCGCGACGAGGTGTCGCGGATGCGCGAGGACGGATGGAGCTGGGAAGAGCTGGCAGGCATCGGCTTCGGCCGGGACCTCCTGGCCGGGCTCGGGATCGACCCCGCCGCCGAGCCTCGCCCGGTGGACCTCACGGACGTGAAGCTCGACTCCCGCGCGGGCGGGGACCCCTCTTCCGGGGAGGAGCCGCCCGTCGTGGAGACCGGCCAGGCCCGTTGAGCGCGGGAGAGCCCGCCCCCCTCCCGTCGGGGACTTCCCCGACGCCCGCCTCTCACTCTCCCGATACCGTGGCAAGCCGCCGGAGCTTACGATTCAGGTCTTTACCTGTAAAAACGATACGAAGCACTGCGCGAGGATCGGCCCCGTCGTGAAGAAGCAGACTCTCCTCCTGGTCGACCCGGATGACGGGGCGCGGGATGCACTCGCCGAGCTCCTCCGGGACGCCGGCTACTCCGTGCTGGAGGCGCGGGACGGCAGCGTGGGGTTCCGGATGGCGCTCGAGTGGCTCCCGGGGCTCGTGATCGTGGAGCCCTGGCCCTCGTTCCCGGCGTCCGTCCGGGTGGTGGAGCGGCTGCGCAGCGCCGCCGCGACGCGGCACGTGCCGGTGCTGGCGCTCACCACTGCGGCGGCCCCGGAGCACCGGACCCGCGCCCTGGCGGCGGGGTGCGCGGACTACCTGGAGAAGCCCTGCCCGCCGGAGCGCGTGCTCAGGGTAGTGCGGCGGATCCTAGGCCCCGCCCCGTCCGGCGCGGCGGCGGATCGCGCGTGATCGGCCGCCTTCGAGCGCACGCGGCGGGATAATGCGGGAGCGGGCCGGATCGCGATGATCCGGCCCGCTTTCTCGTGCGGCCCGGGCCGGCGCTCGCGGAGCCGGCGCCGACGCCGGACGAGCTTCGGCGCGTGGGTGAAAGGACCTTCTTTTGCGGCGGACGGCGGGAGCGGTCTCGCAGAGCGTGGAGGCCTGGAGCCAGTGGAGCTTCCTGGACACGCTCACCGAGATGGGCGAGCTGCCGCCGGGCTTCCTCCTCCAGGCGATCGCCAGGGGGCGGGGCGGACGGGGACAGCGCGCCCGCGTGACGGACGGGCGGGTGGAGAGGGCTTCTCCACCCGTCCCCATCTTTCATCTGCGGAAGGCGCGGGGAGTCTTTTCGAATCCAGGAGCCTGCGATGCCCGGGATGCGGTGGGAGTACCTCACGGTGGTGGCGAACGTGCGGGGGTTTTTCGGCCCCAAGGTGAACATGGACGCGATCGGGGCGGCGTTCAACGCGTACGGCGTGGACGGCTGGGAGCTCGTCTCCGCGTTCGACGTGAACCGGGGCGAGGGAGTGACCTCCGAGATCGTCGCCTTCTTCAAGCGCCCGCTGGAGTGACGCGGCACCGGCCGGCGGCGGCGCGGTCCGGCACGAGACGCTTGCCTCCGGCCGCCGGGCAGTGCATCATCCGTTTCGAGCTCGATTTCTCCGGGAAGGCACCCGGCGCCCTCCGCAGGCGAGGAGGGCGCCGCCTCTCCGCCTCTCCCGCCCCCGCTGCACATTCACACCGGAGGTGGCTCATGCGGCTCGGAACGTCCGTGACGGCGCTCGCGGCCCTCTCGCTCCTCGCCGCGGCGTGCGGCGAGCCGAACCCGGCGGCCGCCCCGCCCGAAGTGCAGGCGCGCTTCATCACCAACGGCACGCCCACGGGGAGCGCGTACGGCAGCGTGGGCGCCCTCCTCTTCGACTTCAACGAAGACGGCGTCCTGAACGGCGACGACGAGGACTGCACCGGCAGCCTGATCTCGCCCACGGTGTTCCTCACCGCGGCCCACTGCGTGGAGTTCCTCGCGCCGGACGCGAAGCTCTACGTGACCTTCGCGCCCGACCTGTACGCGCGCAACCTCAAGCCGATCGCGGCGCGCGGCTTCCGCTTCGATCCCCAGTACGGGCGCGACCAGGGCGACCTGCACGACCTGGCGGTGGTGTTCCTCCCCGCCTCCGCGACGCGGGGCATCACGCCGCTCAAGCTGCCGCCGGCCGGGTACCTGGACGCGCTGCAGGCGCAGGGCGGGCTCACCGAGCAGCTCTTCGTCAACGTGGGCTACGGGGTCTCGGCCGGGCGCACCGGGGTCCCGTCCTTCGGCTACGACGGGCTGCGCAAGGTGTCGCTGTCGGAGTTCATGGGGCTGAACCAGAGCTGGCTGGGGCTGCTGATGAACACCAGCGCCACCGGCGAGGGCGGCGACTGCTACGGCGACTCGGGCGGCCCCAAGTTCCTCGACGGCAACCCGAACATGGTGGTGGCCACCGTGACCACCGGCGACTTCTGGTGCCGCGCCACCAGCTGGGACTACCGGCTGGACACGCCGTCGGCGCGCGCGTTCCTGGGGCAGTTCGTCGCTCTCCCCTGACCGCGGCGGCTGAAACAAACGACGCCGGAGCATCGTTTTCTCGGGGGCGCCGACCGCGCATGTCCGGCGGGGAAAGCCGGAGGCGGCTCGGGCGCAGCCTGGCACCGACCTGGAACGATGCACACCGCGCAGGCAGTGCGCTGGGAGTACGTGACGCTGAAGATGGACGTCGACCGCTACATCCGCGGCCCCGCCATCGACGTGGCCGACGTCAGCCGGCACCTGAACCGCTTCGGCGGCGAGGGGTGGGAGCTGGTCGCGATGGTCGACGTCAACGCCGGCGAAGGCCGCACCTGCGACCTCGTCGCCATCTTCAAGCGGCCGGCGTGCTGACGGATCGCAGTAGAGGAGATAAACGGGACGGGCGCCTCGCCGGGGCGCCCGTCCCGTTTATCTCAATGGCCAGAATCGTTCGTGCAATTGAACGTCATTCTGAGGGAGCCGCTGTGCCGAACCTTCTGAACGCAATGGAGCTGGGCGGCGACCGAAGAATCTGCTCACCCTGACACGAGGGTAGTCGCGAGGGACAGACCTCGCTCGCAGGGGAAGTAGATTCTTCGGTCGCGCCCGGGCTGTGTCGCGAAGGCAAGGTCGGCGCGGGCGCTCCCTCAGAATGACATCTCTATCCTTGCGCGATCGATATGGAATCCGGTATTTAGGGGCAGTATCGGGGGCCGGCTGGACGGGCGCGTCCGCTTCAGCAGAGGATCGGGATGACGACCCTGGTGTTCGACACGGACCCCGCAGCCACGCACGTCGAAGTCACCGACGAGCGGCTGGCGGTGCACCTCGCCGACGGGCGGATGATCAGTGTCCCCCTGGCGTGGTTCCCCCGGCTGGTGCACGGATCGGCGGAGGAGCGGGCGAACTGGCGGCTGCTCGGTGACGGCGACGCGATCGAGTGGCCGGACCTGGACGAGCACGTCGGAGTCGAGGGGCTGCTGGCGGGGCGGGGGAGCGGAGAAAGCGAGGCGAGCTTCCAGCGCTGGCTCGCGGCCAGGACCCGCGGGTGACGAA